>JAZRWY010000068.1:0-84789 GCA_045599945.1 Anaerovoracaceae bacterium
CCATGACAGACTTTGAAACCACAACCGTATAGCTTGCCTCTGCGGCCTTGAACTTCTCTGTTTCGCCGGCTTTCGCTGTTATTACTGCGCTTCCGGTATTCTTTACTGTTACCTCTCCTGTACTGTTATCAACAGCTGCAATGCCGCTATTGGATGAGGAATAGGTCACATCTGCATCCGTATCTTTTGAGAGGCTGTTCATGAATGGTCCATCAGATATGGACTTTGTCACTCTTTCTGCATCAAACTGCAGGGTAGCGCTCTTTTTTTCCACGTCATAGGAGAGGATATTCTTTAATTCCAAACTGTCCTTATCGTAGGCATAGATATATCCAATGCCTGCATTTTCAAACGTGAAACTAACCTTTCCGCCTTCCTGCACTATATTCTGTATAACCTTTCCATCGCCTCTGAATCCATATGCTCCGTACATGGGATCTTCTAGATTGACATTGGTCCCGGCCTCTATGCCCGTTCCTTTTTCCGGATCATAGCCAAGATCGATATCCTCCATGCCAAAGTCCTTCAGGATAAAGCTCTGCTGTCCCTTATCATTTTCTAAAGTTACAGATACGTTATATTTTCCCTGTCCGGAATAGCGTATGCCTGCGATGTCCGCGGTAGCTTCATACTGCCATTCACGGGGGCTGGCTTCCGAGTTTTTGACTTCACCCGTAAATTCTCCGCATATGATGTCTGCATAGTATCCATCCGCAGTATTGCTGGCAGGACATATATGGGCGTCCACGACTTCAACTTCGGAATCACTTTCAACATGCATCTCCAGCGATACGGAACTTTCACCCATGGACCAGTCGGCACTTACCGTAGAAAAAATGGCGCCGCCTTCCTGACTGACTCCTGCTTCTTCAGCAAATGCTGCTCCCTCCGGCATGGAAAAAGTTAAGATTACTGCCATTGCCATGGCTATGGACAGAATGCTTTTTCTTCTGCTTTTCATTTTGTGCTCCTTCCTCATCGGAAATAATAAGACAATTCTAAAGCAAGCTTTACGCTTCGTCAATAAGGATACGATGAAAATCCCCTTTATATCTGGCTTGAAAAAGAAAAACTCCGGTGGCAATCCGCCACCGGAGACACATATGATACGTTATTCTGCATCAAAGATAATGCTTACCTTGAACAGGTCTCCATCAATCTGGATATCCAGATTCCCGTCCTGCATCTTTGTAAGGTCGGATGCGATTGCAAGGCCAAGGCCCGAACCTTCGGTATTCCTTGATTCATCGCCCCGTACAAACCTTTCCATGAGCTCTTCTGCCGTGATGTTGAGCTCGTACTTTGAAACATTCTTAAATACCGCTTCCGCCTTTTCTCCATTCCTCTTCACATCTATATATACCCTTGTATTCTCCTGTCCGTACTTGCAGATGTTGCTCAGAATGTTGTCGATGATTCTCCACAGATGTTTTCCGTCTGCATTTACCATCAGGCCTTCCTGAATGGATGCAGCCGGTATCATGCCTGCCTCTTCCAGCCTTCCCTCATATTCACCCATTGCCTGTGATACCAGCATTCCAAGATCAAGCTTTCTAAGCTCCACCTTGACATTGCCTGTGCTTGCCTTGCTGGCCTCCACGATGTCGACTGCAAGTTTCTTGAGTCTCATTGCATTCTGGTCGATGACATCGATGTATTCCTTTGATACATCGTCTGCACCAGCCTCTTCCGCATGCTTCTTAAGCAGCTGGGAGTAGTTGATGATGGATGTAAGCGGCGTCTTGATGTCGTGGGATACATTGGTGATGAGCTCCGTCTTGAATCTCTCTGACTTCATCTTCTCATCAACAGCCTTTGATACTGCCTCATTGATACTGTTCAGGTTCTCAGCATGATCCTTGACGCTGCCTACCATGCGATTTGTTTCTATTCTATACTCATCATCACCCTCTGAAATCTTTTCAGCGCCCTTAAGCACTTTGCTGTAGTTGATTCCCATGCATGCGATAATGATGAATAGTATGATGCTTGCAATCAATACGATTCCGCTTTCAGTACTATCGCTTGTGAGGATCAGATTGACAAGAAGAATGAGCCCGGCTGCAACGAGCACCTTCCAGATTGATGGGATGGCATGAATAAATCTTCCCAGCGCCCTGCATAAGAACGAGCCTGCCTTAACTATGAGCATGTTTTTAAGCAGTGTATGGTTCTTAGCCTGTACCGCTGCTGACATGAGAAATGCTGTGGCAATGAGACAGATAATGAAGCCTGCCACTGCTGCACAGATCAGGCCTCCCGTTATGCTTTGCCCCGATACTCCGATTACTGCGGCAAAGAGGCCAGCTATTACAGCGCCCGAAGCTGCAAAATATGCATCTGCATATTTCCTGTCAATCCATCTCAGATGGATCTCGTCGTCCTCTTTTCTTCTTCCTGCACCAAACATCAGGAATACGAAAAGAAGCAGAGAAAGAATTGCAGCGATTGCCGGCCATGCTGCTAAAGCCGTTTTGTTATCATATGTGAAATGCGCAGCCTTCTGCACTCTGTCTGGTATGGTTCCTTCCTGCACATCCTTTAAAATATAGGCTGTCATGGTATATGTCATGCCTACGTTTTCTTCTTCTGCCCAGTTTTTATACTCCGCCACCTTGACATATTCTTCATTCTTTGACCGGTCGTCATGTATTACCTTGCCATTGCTGTCTTCAAGGACGAACTGGATGCCGGGATATTCGCTCTGTTCTTCAGTATAGCTGAAATCCAGCGTTCCATCATCTTTCCAGTATGCATGCTTATTCCATGCTTCTGCCTGCTGATTATATACCACGCTCTCCATGAGCCTATTCTCGTAGGCGTCATAGCCCATGGCGAAGAGCCCATGATCTGCCGCAAGCAATATGACAATGCCGCCTGCAACAACCGAGAATGTAGTCGTAACCGCCAGCAGGAATGCTATTATCACCTTTGCAGCGCTATTTCTTCTTAACTTATCCATTAACGTCTCACCCTTTCCATCTTGTATCCCTGGCCCCAGACAACCTTCAGGTATCTTGGCTCTGCAGGGTTTACTTCAATCTTTTCACGCAGGTGGCGGATATGGACGGTCACTGTGTTCTCATTTCCAAAGCTTGCTTCCTCCCACACTTTCTCATAGATATCCTTTGGCGAGAATACCTTGTCCGGATTTGACATGAGGAGCTTCAGTATGTCATATTCCTTAGGCGTAAGAGATATGAATTCTCCGTCTACTGAAACCTCCTTGGACCTGTCATTTAATACAATGCCTCCGATGACAATCTTCTCGTCCATGTTACGCGCACCTTTCCCCATGTATCTTCTCAGGTTGGACTTCACTCTTGCTGCTACCTCAATCATGTTGAACGGCTTTGTGACATAGTCGTCTGCACCAATGTTCAGGCCCAGAATCTTATCTGCATCCTCACTCTTTGCAGAAAGAAATATGACCGGCATGTCATATTTTTCTCTGATCTTTGAAATGCATGTCATTCCGTCCATTACAGGCATCATGATATCCAGAAGCACCAGATGAATGTCATTTTCTTCGATGACCTCAAGCGCCTCTCTTCCATTATATGCCTGAAATATGTCATAGCCTTCTGCTGACAGACAGATCGAAAGAGCATTCACAATATCTTTTTCATCATCACAAATCAGTACATTATACATATATCCAACCTCCACCTATATTATCTCCATATGGTGATTAAGAAAAAAGTGCCTAACTTATTAAGAATTGATTAATTTCATTGTAGCATACAACTGTCAAAATGATTGAGACATGAAAAGAGGCAATGACTACGCACTGCCTCCGGAATTCATTCCTCTGCTATGACATTGGAGAAATTAATCTTTGCGGAAACGCCTTCCAGCTTCCCTATTTTTCCTGCAAGGGAGTTGATTACTGTCTCCGGTGCATCGATTGCCACCGCAATGATATTCACATTTCTCTTTCTGTACGGGATTCCCATTCGTCCAATCACATGCTCCCGGCATCCGGAAAGCAGCTCATTCAATGCTTCTACAGAGTCCGGATTCTCCACAATGATGGATATGACTGCAACTCTCGTCTTCATAATATTTCCCTCTCTAGAATTTTCTCTTTGCCATTTCTTCTATTTCCATGCAGTTTTCAAAAGCCTCCTCCAGAGACCTTCCCACTGCACACATGCCATGATGCGCCATGATGGTTCCCTTTCGGTCTCCAAGGCCCTTTACCGTATTCTTCGCCAGCTTTGCTGTGCCGGAAAGTCCATAGGCAGATAGTTCCACATCCTTCATTCCCTTTTCACAGGCCGCATAGATGCTGGCATATGTCTGATGTGTGTGAATGACTGCATTCACATCGTCCCTTGTCTTATATATTTCTGCGTGGAGGCTCTTTTCAGAGGTCGGCTTCAGTTCTCCTTCGTATTCACCGGTCTCAATGTCCACCTTCACCATGTCCCCGGGAGTCAGTCTGTCATAAGATATGCCGGACGGGGTCACCAGCATGGTTTTCTCGTCCAGTCTCACCGACAGATTTCCCCACGTTCCGGATACCAGGCCTTCTTCTGCCATCCTGTTTCCATATTCCACGAGCCGGCTTCTCTGCTTTTCTTCTTCCGGATCCATGTTTTCCAGAATTCTTCCGGTGACTGCCCGCGCGTCTCCTTCTTCTGCCGCCGAATACTTCTTCAGATAAACACTGCGCATCAGCTTTGCTTCTAGCGGAGGCAGTTTCTTTACGCCTCCGAGAACCTCACCGGCAAGATAGATAAAACAGGCTTTTTCCAGCACTTCCATGGCAACCTTTGCTTCTCTTTCGCTCCTTCCGAAGCTGGCTGCATAGCCTTCTCTTACCAATACTGCTGCCTGATGCTTCAGCGCTTTTTTCACATCATGCTCGTCCACAATTCTGATCCTTGTGCCCAGAATCTGTGCCGTATCATCGAGAAACGGCCGGAAGCCTCTTCCTTTTTTCAATACAGCCATGGCATATTTCGGTGTATCTATATGGATCATCGCTATGCACCTCCTGTAAATCTCTCGCCGTTTGCCTGCTTATATGCCTGTTTCAGGCTTTTATACACATGCTTGTAATCCTCGAACAGCTTATTGTAGATTTTTCTGTTTTCCGGATTCGGAACATATTTCCTGTCAACCTGGACAAACTCCTTGACCTTGCTGAAATCCTCGATTTCTCCAAGTCCGATCAGTGCCGTTGCCGCTGCTCCCAGCGCACCGGCATTTTTCGGATTCTTTATGGTTTCAAAGCTCATTCCTGTCACATCCGCAATGATCTGCATCCACGGATCGTTTAACGCACCGCCGCCTGCAATTCTCAGATTGGCGCAGGTAAAGCCGTAATCCTCTCTGTAATTATCCATGATCCACCGCAGGTTAAAAGCGATTCCTTCATACATCGCCCGGAGCATGTGGGCTCTGGAATGGTTCATGGACAGATTGAACATGGTTCCTCTTGTTGTCGTTGAAGATACCGGACATCTTTCTCCCAGCATCCATGGGGTGAATATGAGATCCTCTGAACCTGGAGGCACCTTGCCAACCTCTTCATTCATCCGGTCAAAAATCTGGTCCCCCAGCTGCTTCAGCTCTTCCGGATAGAACTTCTCCTGCAGCCACCGGATGTTTGCTCCTGCCGATTCTGTGATTCCGGCAATGAGCAGCATGTTCTTGTCTGCTGACTGAATCGGTGCCGCTCCTCTTCTGAATTTATTCTTGTTCTTTGTTGCCACTGTAACCCAGGCAGAAGTTCCAAGATAGATATGTGCATCCTCATCTTCGCACATGCCCGTTCCGACCGCTGCCGCCTGTACATCATCACAGCCGCCGAATACAGGCGTTCCTTCCCGAAGTCCCATCTGCTCTGCAGCATCCGGGAGCAATCCTCCCATGTCATCGGTGCTGCCGCAAAGCGGCGGCAGTTTCTCCATATCCATTCCGACCAGTTTCAGAACGCCCATCCATTCTTTCTTCTTCAAATCCAGTGCAAAAGAGGACGCTCCGGATATTTCCGTAAACATTCCTCCGGTACACATGTATCGCATGAATCCGTTGACATCCAGAATCTTTTCGGTCTTTGCCCAGATGTCCGGGCGCTCTTCCTTCAGCCAGATTACCTTGGCCAGAACATCCTTTCCCATGATCGGTGTACCTGAGAACAGGGAAAAGATTCCTTTTCCGCCGACCTTGTTCATGATCTCCGCTGCCTGTTTTTCCGCTCTTCCATCGACCCATGTGATATTCCGGTAGAGAAGATTGCCGTACTTGTCCACAGGAATGATTCCCTGTGCCTGCGTAGAAAAAATAACACCTTTGACATCTTCCGGATCAATTCCGGTCTCTTCCATGATTCTTTTTGATGCTCTGCATGACTTTTCCCAATAATCCATGGGGTTCTGCTCCACCCAGGCCGGCTTTGGATAATATGTCGGATAGCTTTCCGCTGCGGTTGCTACAATGTTTCCATTAAAATCTACCAGCACTGCCTTGTCTGAACTGGTCCCCAGGTCATGCGCCATGATATACTTGCTCATAACTTCCCCTACTTACATTTTTCCGTTCTTACTACCTGTTGAAATACCTTTTCAAATCTGTTCAGCGCTTCATCAATCACTTCATCCGTATCTGCAAGAGAGGTATACATTCTGCTTCCGGCAAGCGTAACCAGTCCATTTGCCATGTATGCAGCGCCCATGCGTTCCATGGAATCTTTTCTCTCATACATCATGTCCTTGTTTTTCAGAAGCCCGATGGCAGATTTCAGCATACAGCCGGAAGAAAAGTCAAAACTCATTGCTCCCGTACATTCCAGATGCACGATGGAGCCCTGGTTATATGCGACAAACGGAAGCCCGTATTTATCCAGCAGACCCTGAAGCCCGTCGCAGAGCCTGTCTCCGGCTCTGCCTGCCACTTCACAGGCATTGGTCTTTTCAATCATCCGGATGGCTGTGCATCCTGCCAGTGAAGACAACGGATTTGCGGCAAGCGTTCCGCCGACATATGCTCTATGTCCTTTGTTTCCCAGTCCTGCAGCCATGATGGATGCATATTCTTTCTTTCCGCCTACGCCGCCGGCTGCCGGATAGCCGCCTGCAACGATTTTTCCGAAAATCGTCAGATCGGGGACAATGTCAAAGAAGCCCTGCGCTCCGGAAAGAGCAACACGGAATCCTGTAACAACTTCATCGAAGATCAGCAGCGCCCCATATTGATCGCACAGCGCTCTGACACCCCGGTTATATTCCATTGCCACCGGCCGGGTTCCGCTTTCCGGTCCTACCGGTTCGATGATGACAGCCGCTGTTCCTCCCTTGAATCGGTTCATCTTCAGCGTTCTTTCCAGCATTTCCAGATCGTTTGGCCGCACTTCATCGGTTGTCTTATATGCCCCTCTCGGAATACCATGGGATTCCAGAAGATTTCTGGATCCCGGAATCTTCAGCCCATATACCATCTGATCCGACCATCCATGGTATGCTCCGCCGATTTTAATGACCCTCTTGTGTCCTGTTGCAATTCTTGAAATGCGAAGCGCTGCCATGACAGACTCTGTACCGGAGCCAAGCATCCGGAACATCTCCACTGCAGGCATATGCTTATGAATCTCTTTTGCAATGAGGAGCTCTGCCTCATGAAGCAGCCCTGTGACCGGTCCGCATTCCTCAATGAGATTCGTCACAACCTTCCGGATTGGTTCATAATTGCTGCCCAGAATGGTCGGACCGCCTGCCTGAAGAAAGTCTATGTATTCATTGCCGTCCTGATCATAAAGATGCGCACCATCCGCCTTGCGGAAGGCAACCGGAAACGGCTTGTTGAATGCAAGGTTATGCTGCACGCCGCCGGGTATGTATTCCTTTGCCTCTTCATAGATTGCCTTTGAAGAAGCACATTTCTCATCGTAATATTTCAGTACTTCGTTTTCGTAATAATCGTCATTCACTTCCCAGATCGGCTCACTTGTGAGCTTTTTCAATCTCGCATTTATGAGTTCCGGGTCTTCCCATCTAGATATTCCGCAATTCATCATTGGATTTTGCCTCCTTTGCCTTTGCTGCCCTTTTGTTCGTATTCATGCTTCCCCGATATACATAGAATCTGTCATACAGAAATTCTGTTGTAAGGTTGCAGGCCATTGTCAGTCCCAGGATGACATAGCTGTTCCATCCCAGCTGATCCAGATAGTTTCCTCCCCACGTGGACAGCGGTGTAAATACACAATAGAATGCAAATACCTTTGCCATGGCAACAGGCACATTATTTGCAGACTTGAATGTAAATTCTCTGTTTAATGTGAAATTCCACAGCACTGAGAGAATCAGCGCTATCAGGTAGCAGGGCCAGTACGGCCAGGTTGTAATATGATCCAGCAGCCAGAAAGATACTGCTTCAATAACTCCTGCGGAGATGGAAAACAGGACAAACTTTACAACCTGTTCCTTATTCTCTCTGCTGGATAATTTCTGATCTACGTTAAACTGTTCTTTCATGTTCTCTTCTCCGAAATTTCTTTTCGATACCATTATACCTTACGCAAAAGATGAATACCATCTGTTTTTCCAATCTGAAGACCTTCTGCTCTTTTGAAAAACTTGGGGAAAAGCAGGAAAAAAAGGTGCAGTCACTAATTATTTGGTGTATAATATGACCAGGCCTGTTGTTTGTGGAAAAGGAGAATCAAAATGCACTACACCATAGATATCGCTGGAATGAAGAGAGATTTAAGGCTCTACAGCATTGGACCAGACACAAAAATTGCCGCCTTCATCATGTTTGGTGATGTTGAAATAACAAAACATACCGCAGCAAAATTATTAGAAATTGCACCGGAATTCGACTATATTATCACTTCGGAAGCAAAAAGCATTCCTCTGGCTTATGAAATGGCATTTCAGGCAGGAATGAACGATTACATCGTTGCACGTAAATCCTTAAAGGTATATATGGAGAATCCTGTTGGTGTTGAACTTCAGAGCATTACCACTCAGAATGTCCAGACCCTTTACCTTGGAGACAGTGACGTAGATAAGATCCGCGGAAAAAGAATCCTGATTGTAGATGACGTTATCTCAACAGGAGAATCACTTGCAGCAATGGAAAAGCTTGTAACCGCTGCGGAAGGAATCATCGTTGGAAAGTATTCCGTACTTGCAGAAGGAAAGGCAGCTGACAGAGACGATATCGTCTTCCTGGAAAAGCTTCCACTGTTCAATGCAGACGGTTCAATTAAAGAGTAGTACAAAAATACCCTGGCAAATGTCAGGGTATTGCTATGTTCATTTCAGATCCAGCAGCCGTGGCATAGAAATCTCTCCATGCAGCATACTATGGCTGTCGTTATGATGTTCGACAGGATGATGCTCTTCAGAAGCTTTTCCTGCTTACGGCAGTGATTTTTCAGCAGATGGTACACAATCGGTACTTCCAGCGCCAGCGTCAGCATCAGATATCCAAGGCTCACAATCCAGTAGTAATCATACAGAGTAGCCGGGTATTGATGCACCGGATTCAGAAACAGGGTTACTGCCATCGGCACCAGAAAGGATACCAGATTGGCTCCGGTTACGGTAAGCCCTGTTCTTGCAAGGCTTTCCTGCCCGGAAACATGCTGAATCATCCCTATTTCAATAACCAGTGTCAGAATCACTGCATAGGGGAGCAGTGCGCTAGGCGTCGGTCCTGCCATCCAGCTCCATGAGGAATCTGCGTAGCAGGTGCATGGAACCAGTACCATTGGTACCATTAGCATTAACGCTCTCTTCTTCATGTCCATCACTCCTTTCACCTGCATCAGTCTACCACTCCATTGTGATAAGCAGGTGATAATCATGAAAAAGCGATATCACTTCTAACCCTTATATGCCGGGACTGCAAATCCGCGGATATATCTGTAGTTGACCGGAATGGTTCTTCTTGCACAGATTCCAATGTTGCTTTTTTTCGTAGATTTGTTTCCTTCAATCACAGTAATCTTTCCGTTCTGAACCTTCTCAACGATCCCTACATGATCCGGAAATCCTTTGCAGTCTCCTTTTTTCCTTGCCTGCCAGTCATAATATATGATATCTCCAGGCTTTGGAACGTAGGAATCTTTCTCTACCCATCTCCCTTTCTTCTGAAACGCGCGCATCTGGTAGTAGCAGCTGCATTCCACCGGAATGATATTTGTGCAGTCTGTTTTTATTGCCATGGCAGAAACAAATGTTGCGCACCATGGCTGGTACCTTCTCATCGCATATCCTCTCGGATTCGGCGTATATGAATTATATATGGATAGAATGCTCTTATGTCCATACTTTTTATCTCTGACTCCCAGATACTTTCTGGCGCAGGCAACATATGCCGCTCTGCTCATGGAAAGATTATATGTCCTGCTTACCTTTCCTGTCCTGTATTTTACAGAATATCTGTAATGTCCAATGGTAAGAGAATAGGAGCCTTTTTTTCTCTTGCTTTTTTTATATATCTTACAGCTTCCGTCCGTTCTGATCCGGTAGATATATTTTCCGATCTTCACATATTCCGTTCTGGACGGTCTGTAGACCTTTCCGGACTTGTAATATTTTCCGCTGTACCGGCCGTCATAGGTATATGCTCTTCCCGTTTTATATGAAACCTTATACAGAACCCCCAGCGTTCTCCATTGGTAATATCCCTTCTTTTTACTGCTCCGGACATATTTCTTTGCATAGGCGGTAGACGGTTCCACCTGAAAGATATACCGGTATCCGTCTGCTGCAATTGCCGTAACGCAGTACGCCTTTCCCTTCACGGTCCTCTCTTTTGCATTTCCTTCCTGGTCTACCGCATAAAGGCAGGAATTCATTACGATATACATGGAAGAAGCAGGCTTTTGGATCTTTCCGTTCCTGACATATTTTCCTTCTGCAACGCCCGTCATGCTGGAGGCTGCTCCCTCTGAATAATACTGTCCGCTGTAGAATCCGGTCAGAAGCCCTGCGCTTCCGTTCCTCTGCACCAGATACATCCTGCCATCCCATTGGATGACATAGGCCGCATCCTTTTCCGGAATGACGCCTTCTTCATGGTATATGCCGTCCCGGATGCCGGTAAAAGCCTTCACCAGACCGCTCTCATCTGCTACAACATAAAGAACATCCTCAAAAATAACATATTCGCCTTTCTCGCAGGCGGTAAGCGTTCCATCCACATGATTGACATAAGCAGTTCCGTCCATGAGAATCTGGCAGTCCTCTTCCGGCCTGCAAATTTTTCCATCCATCACAAGACAGAGCACCGGCTCATCCTCCTCAAAGGAAATGTGCATTGCTCCGGTCTTTGCCGGCGATGCCTTTCCTTCTTCATCAAAGCACCAGACAGTAAAATCCTCCTCCGATGAAGGCGGAACAACTGCCGGGCCTTCTTCTGTTTCTGTAATGGCAAGACAGATTTCTGCTACAGGCTCTCCCGTCTTTCCGTAGACTGCTGTCAAAACGCTGTCGTTCATCTCAAGAATGTAGTACTGCGGCTCCTCCGGAGGGTCTTCTTCGGCATAAACATCTGCAGGAATCATGGATACCGTTACTGCAATGCTCAGCACAAAAGATAAAAGCTTTTTCATTTTCTTCTCCTTTTACTCCAATGTCTCTCCATTATATTTTTCTGCCGGGTTTCTGTCAAGTTATCAACAGAAAAAATGCATTTATCCACAAACTTATCCGCCAATGCCGGCAGATCCTTCTTCTGAGAGCGTTTTCTTTAGAAGTTCGTTTTTTCACCGCTTTTTTACAATAATCTCCTCTCTTATCCCCCATGTTATCCACTTATCCACAGGCCTTCGGATATTGCTTTTCATTTCTTATGGAGATATAATCGTAGAAGGATAAAAAAGGAGAATAAAAATGACAGAAATCAGTTTAAAAAAGCTGCAGAACGGCAGCGATATACGCGGAATCGCCCTGGAAGGCATCGAAGGGCAGGTTCCAAACCTGCAGAAGGAAGAAGCTTTGAGACTGGGTGCAGGCTTTGCCATCTGGCTGAAGGAAAAGACCGGCGGACAGACACCTACCATTGCAATCGGAAGAGACCCGAGACTTTCCGGGCCGGACCTTCAGAAATGGCTCACCGAAAGTTTTAACGGCTATGGTGTAAAAGTCCTGGATGCAGGACTGGCATCAACACCTGCCATGTTCATGGCAACGCAGTTTGATGGAATCGAAGCGGATGGCGCAGTCATGATTACGGCATCCCATCTCCCATTCAACAGAAACGGATTCAAATTCTTCACAAAAGACGGCGGTCTGGATAAAAAGGACATCTCCAGAATCATTGAAATTGCAGAAGGTGACGTTCTTCCGCCGGGAGAAAACATATCCGAACCCATAAATCTGATGGATCGCTACTGCGAATATCTGAGGCGCCTGATCATGGTCGGTGTAAAAAGCGGTGAAAAACCCCTTTCCGGCCTGAAGATTACCGTTGATGCAGGAAACGGGGCAGGGGGGTTCTACGCTTCAGAGGTTCTGGCACCGCTCGGTGCAGATGTTTCATCCTCCCAGTTCCTGGAACCGGACGGCAGTTTTCCAAACCATGCACCAAATCCTGAGGATAAGGACGCCATGGCATCCATATCTGCAAGAGTTCTGGAATCCGGTGCAGATTTCGGTATCATTTTCGATACGGATGTCGACCGCTCCGCAGCAGTAGACGGGCAGGGAAATGAGATTGCAAGAAACGGCATTGTTGCCCTGGCGGCAGCCCTTGTGGCAGAAGATCATCCGGGAACGACGGTGGTTACAGACTCCATCACCTCCGATCAGCTGAATGTATTTCTGGAAAACAACCTTGGCATGAGACATCTCCGCTTCCGGAGAGGATACAGAAATGTAATAAACAAGGCTGTGGAACTGAACAGGGAAGGGCGGGAAACCTGGCTTGCCATTGAAACTTCCGGCCATGCAGCGCTCAGGGAAAACTATTTTCTCGATGACGGTGCTTATCTTGCAGCAAAGATTGTCATCAAGGCAGCAAAGCTTGCGAAAGAAGGAAAAACGCTGGACTCCCTGATTGAAGATCTGGAAGAACCGGAAGAAGCAATGGAAATCCGTTTTCCGATTACAACAGAAGATTTTGCTTCCTATGCCGACCAGGTTTTAGAAGATCTGCAGCAATGGGCGAAAGAGCAGGGGATAGAAGTGGTATCTCCGAATTACGAAGGTGTGCGTCTCAGCTTTGACGGCGGCTGGTGCCTTCTCCGTAAGTCTCTGCACGATCCGATCATGCCATTTAATGTGGAAGCCAATGAAAAGGGCGGCACCGACGCTTTTCTTGAAAAAATCATGCCGTTTATCCAAAGATATGAGCATATTGAGGTGAAGAAATGAAAATCGTCACATGTCAGGAAATGAAAGATATTGAAAAGCTTGCGAATCAGAAAGGCCTTCCGTTTCTTCAAATGATGGAAAATGCAGGAACTGCCGTATTTCAGATCATTCTTGAAAAAACAGAACCCAAAAACAAAACCGCAAATGTCTATTGCGGCAAGGGAAATAACGGAGGAGACGGCTTTGTCATCGCACGACTTCTCGAAGGGAAGGGCTGGAAGGTAAATGTCATCCTTGTGGATGGAATGCCAAAGACCCATGATGCCATATGGAACTTCGAAAGAATGAAAAATGTAAATATTACGGATACCCCGAAAGATGCAGATATTACGGTTGATGCCATTTATGGCACCGGCTTTCATGGAAGCTTCCGGGAAGAGGCCCGAAATGCTGTGGGCGCAATCAACCAGTCCAAAGGAATTGTATTTTCTGTGGACCTTCCTTCCGGGCTTAACGGAGACATGACAGAATGTGATGCCATGGAAAACCATCCGGTAAAAGCAGATTACACCATTGCATTTCACCGGCTGAAGCCTGTTCACATCTGTAAAAAAGCAGAATCGTTTCTTGGAACGGTCCTGACAGCAGACATCGGAATCGATGAATATATATGAGAAGGCCTTGATCCGGCCTTCTCTTCTTATTTTCTCAATGCTTCCATATGATAAATTGCATATTGGTACATCTGCTCTTCAACTTCTTCTCTGCCCAGAGAGATCTGTTCTTCCAGACGTTCCAGCGCATATAGGGCTTCCTCGTACTCTTCTTCATCCTGAAGATCTTCCAGATTCTCCCGGATTTCCAGATATTCCTGCAGATTCTCCGCTTCCTGCTCTGCTCCGATTTCTCTCAGCATCTGAATGCAATAGTCCATCTGACTGGCTCTTGCGCCAGTCATCCGAACACCCAGCACCCTCCAGACTTCAATCAGAAAAAATTCTACAGGGTTCAGCATTTCCCGGTGCGCTTTTTTCCATTGAATCCAGGAGCATAGACGAGCGACCAGCTCCTGATGGCTGTTTTTCAAAGACCAGATATATTCCTGTATGCTTCCTTCATCTTCGAGGTCAAGACCCGGATACCCTTGTCTCAATGCCTGTTCAAATTCCGTTTTCGGCTTTTGCACAAAGCTTTTCCTGCAATACCATAGGATTCCTGCCAGAATTGCACCAATTCCAGCAAAGAACGGTATCAGGAAGGGCCATGGAACGCCCATTGGGGAGCGCATGCCGAAAAATATCAAAAGGCCGGCCATCAGGAGGCCTAGAATTCCAACAGTCCATGCAGCAACCTTAAGCCCGCGCTTTCGCAGCTGACACTGTCCATCCATCTCTTCCTTCAGTTTCAGCAGATGAAACAGCGAATATGCGCCTGTGGAAATTCTCGTCAGCACCTCATCGCCGGTGTATTTTTCTGTTTTCTCCGTATACATGCCTGCTCCTTTCATCATACGCCGATATGATTTGTCCGTTCCATCCGGATCTCATATCCTGCAGGCCTTCCTGTATTGCAGATATGATGCAGATGATAGAAATCCTGTTTTGAAAGACAACTGCACTTCCTTACCAGATTTGTTTTTCCTGTTCTTGCAGCGATAATGCTCTTTTCCGCCGGCATCGGAATGATGATTAGAAAGTTCCGGAACAACGAAAAGGCAATGATGGTATCATACCGGATGACCCATTTCTTTTTTCGTTTATGGTATTCCAGATGATCTTTATATGCTTCAATACGAACAAGGTCAAACCAGAGCGTCCACACTGCAGCCAGTATGATGCAGAGCAGGATCACATATGGCCAATACCACCGGAACAGATCGGCAGGATCTGTCCGGATACTGCTTACCAGAAGGGAAAGCGCCGCATAGCCCAGCAAAAGGACCAGCGCTGCAGGAACCATCCGTACCAGAGTGTTTAGCAGCAGTAATGCCGGCTGACATCTGAATACTGCAACCGGTCGTTCTCTTCGATAATCTGTGAATTCTGACATATCCATCTCCTTTTACCGTCTATATCCGTTTTTAAAACGGTACAACATTTCAGAAGTGAGGCTGACACCGTCCGCTTCATCCGGAAGCTCCTCAGGCCCCACAAATTTTGCCATGGCAAGTTCATTTTCATCCAGCGTAATGCTGTCATCTCCATCCACTTCACAGAAGAATCCCATGAGCAGGGAATCGGAGAAGGACCATGGCTGAGATTTATAGAAGGTGAGATTCTTCACCTTAAGACCAACTTCCTCCATGACTTCCCGATGAACGGTCTGCTCTATGGATTCTCCAATCTCTCCAAATCCGGCAAGCAATGCATATCGCCTGTAGGAGGAATGTCTGTCTGCATATTTAGATACAAGCACCGTATCTCCCTTTAATACCGCAACAATCACCGCCGGGCAGATCTGCGGATATCTTGTAATACCGCAGGAATCGCAGACCATGGCGCGTTCTGTCTGGCTGTGCTTCATCGGTTTTCCGCATCTTCCGCATATTCTATGCTCGTCATACCATCTGGCAAGCTGTATGGCCGTAACCGCTGCAAATCTTCGCGCTTCCGGGTCCATGCTGCGAAGATCCTTTGCAGAATAGTATGCACATCGCTCATCAAAGAAATCTCCTTCTTCCAGCAGAAACCACCGCATGTTGTCTACACAGAACAGATATCTGAATTTTCCTTTTCCTCCCGCATCCTTTACCTGCGGAAAAATGATCTCCTCATCATTTCTGATCAGCTGAATTCTCCCTTTTCTATATACAATAAGGAAATCTTCTTCTTTTGCCTCTTCTTTTCTATACTGGTTATCGTATACATAAGGCGCAATGTCCTGTATCATTTCATTCCTCCCTGAAAATCCCCGATTGTCTTCAAAAAATGAGGAGCACATGAAGGCTCCTCTCCCATTTTACAGTTTCAGTCCGAGACCAAATCTGTCTCTTACTCTGCGCATTGTGTTTTCTGCAATTGCATTTGCTCTTTCCGCGCCGTCATTCAGCGAATCAATCAGATACTGCGAATTCCTGATCTCTTCGTATTTCGCCTTGATTGGTGCCATCGCATCCTGCGTTACGCCCACAAGGTCCTTCTTGAAATCTCCATAACCCCTGCCTTCATACTTTTCTACGAGGCTTTCAATGGATTCTCCTGTAAGGGAGCTGTAGATGGAAAGAAGATTCGATATGCCGGGCTTGTTTTCAATATCGAACTTTATGATACCATCGGAATCTGTCGTCGCTTTCATGATGGATTTCTTGATTTTGCTGTCTGTATCCAGCAGTGAAATCCTGCTGTGCTGATTTTCTGCAGACTTGCTCATCTTTGCAGTCGGATCATCCAATGCCATGATTCTGGCACCGGATTTCATGAACCTTCCGTCCGGAACAACAAATGTATCTTTTCCATAATGGTGGTTGACTCTGATGGCAAGGTCTCTGGTAAGCTCTATATGCTGCTTCTGGTCATTTCCAACAGGAACAACATCTGTGTCGTAAAGCAGAATGTCAGCTGCCATCAGCACCGGATATGTCAGAAGGCCGGCACCTACAGATTCCTTTCCCTGGCTCTTTGCCTTAAACTGTGTCATTCTGAAAAGCTCTCCCGTATTGGCACAGCAATTCAATATCCATCCAAGTTCCGCATGTCCTGAGACCTGTGACTGAACAAATACAATGGATTTCTCAGGATCTACACCAATGGCAAGATATAGCGCTGCAACATCCAGAATGTGCTCTCTCAATTCCTTTGGATCCTGCGGTACCGTGATTGCATGCTCATCAACGATGCAATAGATACACTCGTGATCTTCCTGAAGCTCTACAAACTGCTTCAATGCTCCCAGATAATTCCCCAGGTGGATGTTTCCTGTTGGCTGAACGCCTGAAAATACTCTTTTCATTCTTTTCCTACTCCTTTATACCAGTGAAAGCTGCTCTTCACCGCCGTCTTCTTTTTTCGTCTCTGTTTCTTCTTCCATGTCATCTTCGCGGATTGTCTTTGCCATTGTAACCAGCTTTGTATCTTCATCCACCTTCATGATCTTGACACCCTGCGTGGTTCTTCCCAGCTGAGAAACATCTTCTGCCTTGATTCTGATGATTATGCCCTTTGAATTGATCAGCATCACTTCATCATGATCATCCACTGTCATGGCACCAATCAGCATGCCTGTTTTCTTGAACTTGCTCTTATCATAGGTAAGGAGACCTTTTCCGCCTCTTGCCTGAACCTTATATTCCTTGACATTTGTACGCTTTCCGAATCCGTTCTCCGTTACTACCAGGAGTTCCTGACCCGGCTCCACAAGTTCCATGGAAACAATCTCATCGTCCGCTTCCAGCTTGATTGCTCTTACGCCGCCTGCAATTCTGCCCATCGGACGAACATCTTCTTCTGAAAAGCTGATGCATTTTCCATGCTTTGTAACAATGATGACATTATTGGATCCGCTTGTCTCCTTGATATCGATCAGTTCATCATCGTCTTTTAATCTCATGGCAATCAGGCCGGATTTTCTATTGGTATCAAATTCGGAGAGGGCAGTCTTCTTGATAATTCCCCTCTTTGTGATGGCCATCAGATAACGTTCCTCATCAAAGTTATCGATTGGAATGACTGCAGTAATTCTTTCTCTCTGCATCAGCTGAAGGAAGTTTACGGCAGGAGTTCCCTTGGCAGTTCTTGCTGCTTCCGGAATTTCATATGCCTTGATCTTATGCGCTTTTCCTGTATTGGTAAAGAACATCAGATAGTCAAGTGTCGAGGTCATAATCAGGTTCTTGACAAAATCGTTTTCACGTGTCGTAAGACCGGTGATTCCCTTTCCGCCTCTTCTCTGCGTCTTATATGTGTTTGCAGGGATTCTCTTGATGTATCCAAGATGTGTAAGCGTTACACATACCTGTTCTTCTTCTACCAGATCCTCTTCATCCATTTCTGCATCGCCTGCAACAACCTGGGTTCTTCTTTTATCCGCATACTTTTCCCTGATTTCAATCAGTTCGTCTCTGATGACTCCCATCAGCAGATCTTCATTTGCAAGAAGCTCTTTATAGTATGCGATTTTTTTCATCAGTTCTGCATATTCTGCTTCAATTTTTTCGCGTTCCAGTCCCTGCAGTCTGGCCAGTCTCATGTCGAGAATCGCCTGTGCCTGTACTTCAGAAAGGGTGAATTTTTCCATCAGTTTCTCTTTTGCATCGTTATATGCAGATCTGATGGTTGCAATGATTTCATCGATATTATCCAGTGCAATCCGCAATCCTTCCAGAATATGTGCTCTTGCTTCTGCCTTTGCAAGATCAAACTGGGTTCTTCTTGTAACAACCTCCTTCTGATGCTTCAGATATTCCTCCAGCATCTGGTACAGGTTCAGAAGCTTCGGCTCTCCGTTCACTATGGCAAGCATGATCATGGAATAGCTTTCCTGAAGCTGCGTATGCTTGTACAGCTTGTTCAGCATGATCTGAGGATTTACATCTCTCTTCAGCTCAATGACAATACGGATGCCTTCTCTGTTGGTTTCATCACGGATATCCGTGATGCCATCCAGTTTCTTATCCTTCACAAGTTCCGCAATCTTTTCAATCATTCTTGCCTTATTCACCTGATAAGGGATTTCTGTAACAATGATCTGATGCTTTCCTCTGCTTGTTTCTTCTATTTCACATCTGGAACGGATGATGACCTTTCCCTGTCCGGTCCTGTATGCTTCCTTTGCATTATTCTTTCCGATGATGATTCCGCCGGTAGGGAAGTCCGGTGCCTTTACAATCTTTATCAGATCTTCGACAGTACATTCCTTATCTTCGATCATCTTTACGCAGGCATTGATGACTTCGCCAAGATTATGCGGAGGAATGGATGTTGCCATGCCTACGGCTATGCCGTTGGACCCGTTTACCAGCAGGTTCGGGAATCTGGATGGCAGTACGGTGGGCTCTTTCTCTTCTCCATCAAAGTTTGGAATGAAATCTACCGTATCTTTATCGATATCCCGAAGCATTTCCAGTGCAAATGGTGTCATCCTTGCTTCTGTATATCTCATGGCAGCCGCCTGATATCCATCCACAGAACCGAAGTTTCCATGGCCGTCTACAAGGGTATATCGGATGTTAAAAGGCTGTGCAAGACGAACCATGGCATCGTAGATGGAGCTGTCGCCATGCGGGTGATATTTACCCATTACTTCACCGACAATTCTCGCAGATTTCTTGTGCGGCTTGTCCGGTGTCACGCCAAGTCCTGTCATTCCATAGAGAATTCTTCTATGAACAGGTTTCAGCCCGTCTCTTACATCCGGAAGAGCTCTGCCGACGATTACGCTCATGGCATAGTCGATATATGAGTTTTTCATCTCATCATATATCTCCGTCTGTTTCATTTTAGTATCTTCTATCAGATAGTTTGACATCTGCTCCTCCTTTCTATATATCTATGTTCTTTACATATTTGGCATTATCTTCTATGAATTTCTTACGTGGTGCAACCTTGTCTCCCATGAGTGTTGAGAAAATTTCATCTGCTCTTGCCGCATCATCTACCGTAATCTGGACAAGCGTGCGGTTTTCAAAACTCATGGTTGTATCATACAGCTGCTCTGCGTCCATTTCACCAAGACCCTTGTATCTCTGAATGGTTACCTTCTGATTCTTCTTTGTTACCTGTGAAAGCAGTGCTTCCTGCTCTCTGTCGGAATATGTATACCATACATCCTTGCCCTGCTTAACCTGGAACAGTGGCGGCTGCGCTGCATAGACATATCCTCCTTCTACCAGTTCCGGCATGTATCTGAAGAAGAAAGTAAGCAGAAGGGTACGGATATGGGCACCGTCAACATCGGCATCGGTCATGATGATAATCTTATGATATCTCAATTTCTCAAGGTCGAAATCTTTTCCTATGTTGCAGCCGAAAGCTGTGATCATGTTCTTGATTTCATCAGAATTCAGGATACGGTCCAGTCTTGCCTTTTCCACATTCAGAATCTTACCTCTCAGCGGCAGTATTGCCTGGCGTTTTCTGTCTCTTCCATCAATGGCAGAGCCACCGGCAGAGTCACCCTCGACCAGGAATATTTCAGATTCTGTCGGATCCTTGGATGAACAGTCGGCAAGCTTTCCCGGAAGGGAGTTTGACTCAAGCACCGACTTACGTCTTGTCAGGTCTCTTGCCTTTCTTGCTGCCTCTCTTGCCCTTGCAGCACGGAGCGCTTTCTCCATGATGACTTTTGCCTGCTGAGGGTTTTCCTCAAGAAATGCCATGAGATTTTCATTTGTCGCCTGTTCAACAAAACCTCTTATTTCAGTATTTCCAAGCTTCGCTTTTGTCTGTCCTTCAAATTCAGGGTTGGTAAGTTTTACTGAAACTATTGCTGTTATTCCTTCTCTGACGTCATCACCAGTAAGCGGGGAGTCATTATCCTTCAGGAATTTGTTTTTCTTTGCATAGTCATTGAACACTCTTGTGATGGCTGACTTGAATCCTACCAGATGCGTTCCGCCTTCAACCGTATTGATATTATTTGCATACGCAAGTATCATCTCGTTATATCTATCGGTATACTGTATTGCTACTTCACCTTCGTATTCATTATCCTTTTTAAACTCATAATAGATGACATCCTTATGAACAGGCTCCTTTGACTTGTTGAGATGTTCAACAAACTGCTTGATTCCACCTTCATAGTGGAATACTTCTTCCTTCTGTCTGTCTGCTCTTTCATCCTTGAGAGTAATCTTGATTCCCTTGTTCAGGAATGCAGTCTCACGAAGTCTCGATTCAAGAGTATCGAAACTGTATTCTGTTGTTTCTGTGAATATTGCAGGATCAGGCCAGAATGTGGTTTTTGAACCGGTCTGACGGGTATTACCTATCTCTTCAAGGGGCTCTACCGTCTTGCCATATTCAAAGGCCATCTTGTATTTCTTTCCTTCTCTCTTTACCTCTACCTCCATTCTGGTGGAAAGAGCATTTACTACAGATGCACCTACACCATGGAGACCTCCGGATACCTTATATCCTCCGCCGCCGAATTTTCCGCCGGCATGAAGCACTGTATGAATAACCTCCACTGCAGGGATTCCCATCTTCGGATGCATGCCAACAGGCATACCTCGTCCATTGTCCTCTACCTGAATGGAATTATCCTTTCTGATTATTACATTGATTTCCGTACAAAATCCTGCAAGTGCCTCATCCACTGAGTTATCTACAATTTCATATACCAGATGATGAAGCCCTCTTGGGCCTGTACTTCCTATATACATGCCGGGTCTTTTGCGAACCGGCTCCAGTCCTTCTAAAACCTGTATCTGTTCCTCATCATATTTATGCGATTTTAATTCTGCCATTAAGAATTACCTCTTTTTCTCGTATTTTAACCAATATATTGTATCATACAAAACTCTATTTTGCAAATTTTTACCTGTGATTTATGTTTTTTAACAAGGATAATAATAAAAATCGGTAAAAACTATATTTTTTTACCGATTAGACTATATTTTCTATTTATTCTTTTTCTTTATTTTTTACACAATCGTAAAGTAATCTTCTTCAACACAACATATTGTATTATTCGATGATTTTTCCTTCTGAAATACGAAAAACCTTTCCTCCCTTTAAACGGTTCATAATCATATCCGATATTTCTGTTGTTGTAATGAATACCTGTGATTCATCCAATGAATGAATCAGATATTCCTGCCGGTTATGATCCAGCTCCGAAAGCACATCATCGAGAAGAAGTATTGCTTTTTCTCCTGTTATTTCTTTTATAATCTCAATTTCTGCCAGCTTCAAGGATAAAGCGGCAGTCCGCTGCTGCCCCTGTGAACCGTAATGGCGGACATCCACTCCGTCAATGCATATTTTCATATCGTCTTTATGCGGCCCTCTACCTGTATTTCTGTTCTGTATGTCTCTGGCCTGATCCAGCACATCCTGAAATGCAGCATCTTCCGGGATATCCCTCTCATATGTTAAAGTCAGTTTCTCTTTTCCTTCTGTTATATTGGAATGAATCTGACTGCTTATTATTTCCAGATGCCGAATGAAATTCTGTCTTTTATCCATGATCTGTGTTCCATAGCGGCACAGCTGCTCATCCCATATGGTAAGAATATCCGGCTGAATGACTTCTTCCTTCAGATACATGTTTCTCTGCCTCAGCACTTTTTTGTATGATACCAGTGACTCATAATAGGATGGATAAAGTTTGGATAATTCCTGGTCTATGAATCTTCTTCTTTTCTCTGGGCTATCTTTTACCAGTTTCAAATCCTCAGGAGAAAAAATGACAACATAGGCTTTATTCAGAAGATCTACCATTCTTCCGATTCTTTTTCCATTGGAAGTAATGTACTTTCCATCACTTCTTATCCTGATTTCCAGCATGTCTCTGTCATCTTCTCTTACGATTTCGGATATGATATCTGCTTCATCACATCCAAAACGTATGGTTTCCAGGTCTTTTCTTGTCCTGAACGATCTGGAGAATGCAGTCATATATATGGATTCAATGAGATTTGTTTTTCCCTGTGCATTATTTCCGATGATAATATTCACATCTTTATCGAAAGAACAGGATAAATTCTCATAATTTCTGAAATTTTTTAAAGTGATACTGCTGATATACATAACTTTTTCCTTTATATTTTCTATTACAAGTGTATCATAAAATGAACAAAACCCGCAAGATGCGGGTTTTCATTTACTAGTTTGAAGATATTCTTACCGGAAGAATCAGATAATCGAAGGCATTTCCTTCCACCGGCTTAATTAATGCAGGTGTTACACTTGTATTTAATGTAAGAAGTATATCCTCATCATCAATTGCTTTCAATGCTTCCAGCATGTATTTCGAATTGAATCCGATTTCAATGTCATCTCCTGTTTTTTCTACTATGATTTCTTCCTTTACATTACCTTCTTCTGATCTGGAAGTCAGCGTAAGAAGATTATTTTTTATCTTTATTCTGATCAGATTATTTTTTCCTCCTTTTGCAAGAAGTGAAGCTCTTTCAATGCTTTCAATCATTTCATTCTTATTAATGATCAGATTTGTTTTATTATCCTTTGGAATAATATTATCATATTTAATATATTCTCCTTCCAGAAGTCTGCTTGTTATTACTGTATTTCCAAGAATAATCGTTGCTCTTTTTTCTGAAAGTGTTATTTTAAGATCTTCATCCTCTTCGCTTTCACTGATGATTTTATTGATTTCATTTAATATTCTTGCAGCAATGACAATTTTTCTTTCTTCATTTCCTGGAATGTCTTCTCTTGCAATTGCCATTCTAAATCCATCAAGAGCAACCATGCTTATGGAATCCTTTTTCATTTCAATCAGAACTCCAAGAAGTATTCCCTTGGCTTCATCAATACTTGCAGAAAAAGCTGTCTTTCTGATCATTTCTTTAAATACATCCTTACTGAACGAAAACTCAGCAAGCTTTAAATCCTCATCTCCGATGGAAGGAAATTCATCCGCTTGAAAGCTTACGATTGTAAATTCTGAATTTCTTGTTTTAATCAGAACAATATTATTTCCATCTTCTTCTATTGTAATATCTTCATTTGGCAGCTTTCTAATAATTTCAAGAAAAAGTCTTGCTCCAACAACAACGGATCCTTCTGTATATTCTGCCAGCTGAATTGTATTTTTAATGCTTAAGTCCAGATCAGATGCAGCAATGTTAAGATTTCCATCTGCATCGACATCCAAAAGTATTCCGCTTAAAACAGGAATTGTTGTTTTGCTGCTTACAGCTTTTGATACAGTATTCAAAGCTTTTGATAATACTTTCTGATTACACACTAATTTCATGATTTCCTCCAAAAAACTCTTTTTGTTTATTATATATTATTAGTAGTAGCAGTAGGGGCTGTGAATTTGTGGATAACTGTGTTATTGCATTAGAAATTCAATGATTCAGCCTCTGAATAAATATGTTGATATCATGTTAATGATAAAGTGGATATCATTCGGACAATACTTCCTTCAATTCGTTGATGATCTGCTTTGTTTCTGAATTCATGTCATATTCATATAATATTTTTTCATATGCATGGATGACGGTTGTATGATCCTTTCCACCAAATGCTTCTCCTATTTTAGGGAAAGAAAGATCTGTCATTTCTCTGCAGAGATACATTGCAATCTGTCTTGGATAGGCAATGCTTCTTGTTCTTTTGGAAGATTCCATGTCTGTCATGTTCAGATGAAACTTACTGCATACCTTTCTCTTGATTTTTTCAGGAGTGATATTACTGTCTGCATTTGTAGAGATTTCCTTTAATACATCTTTTGCAAAGCTGACACATACTTCTTCATTGAACATTCTTGAAAAACTGATGACTCTCTGCAGCGAACCTTCCATCTCTCTCACATTATATTTTACACGTTCCGCGATATAGTCAATGACTTCATTCATTGACGGAGTAAGAGAAAACCCTTCCAGCTCAGCTTTTGTTCTTAAAATGGCAATTCTGGTTTCAAGATCAGGAGGCTGGATATCTGCAACGATGTTCCATTCAAATCTTGATCTCAGACGCTCATCCAGTTTTGTCAGTTTGTTCGGAGGTCTGTCGGCAGACAGTACAATCTGCTTGTTTTTATCATATAGAACATTAAAAGTATAGAAAAGTTCTTCTTCTGTAGAATCTTTTCCTTCAATGAACTGAACATCATCGATGAGAAGGACATCAAGATTTCTGTATTTGTTCTTGAATTCCTTCATTTTTCTTTTATTCTCCTTTGTATCTCTTAAAGCATCAATCAGTTCATTTGTAAACATTTCTGATGATACATAGAGTATTTTAAGATTTGGATTATTCTGCATGATATGACATCCGATTGCATGCATCAGATGTGTTTTTCCGAGGCCGGAATCTCCATATATGAACAGAGGATTATATGCTGCAGATGGTGATTCTGCAACTGCATAAGCTGCAGCCTGTGCAAACTTATTGTGTTCGCCTACAACAAAATTTTCAAAGGTGTATCTTGGATTAAAAATTACTTCATCCGTGTAAATCCGATCTTCCGGCTTCGGTGAAGTTTCCTTATAGTCGGTTTTTTCTCTTGGAATCTGTATGATAGCTTTTAATGGCATGCCAAAACTCTCCTGAATTTTGCTTTCCAGAAGCTTAATATATCTTTCATTGATTACTTTAATGCATAGGGAATTGAATGTTTCAAAATAGATCATTCCGTTTTCTTCATCAACTGATGTGAGAATTAAAGGTTTAAACCAGGTATCAAAACTGATGTGAGTAAGGGAATTCTTTATCTGAACCAGTGCATCCTGCCATTTTTCATTGTTGCTTTTGCTATTCATTCATTACATCTCCAAAGTCAAGTATATATATATTACCATCAAAATTATCCACAGGCAATTCTATTTTTAAAGGTTAGAAAAAATATTTTTTAAAACAACTTATCCACAAACTTGTGGATAAGTTTATACACATTATACACATAGAAAAAACCGATGGTTCAGCGATTTTATTGAAGGAATTATAAACAAGTCATTGACATCCATTTCTGTAGAATATATAATAATACGGTATATGTACATCATTGAAATTGAGATGATGACAGATCATATTTTAGAGATGATATTATATTAATAGGAGGAAAAAAATGAAACAGACTTATCAGCCTAAAAAAAGACAGAGAAAAAAAGAACACGGTTTTAGAAAAAGAATGAGTACCAAGAATGGAAGAAACGTTCTTAAAAGAAGAAGAGCAAAGGGTAGAAAGGTATTATCAGCTTAATTTGATATTACTGAGATTGATTGATGCTAAAGAAAGAAGTTTTACGTGGAAAGCATGTATTTGATCTTGTCTATAAAAAAGGCAGATCAAAGGGAGGAAAATATATTGTTATTTTCTATAAGAAAAATGATCTTCCATATAACAGGATTGCTTTTCTTGCAAGTAAAAAAGTCGCAAATAGCGTAATCAGACACAGAGCAGTCAGATTAATGAGAGAAAGTTACAGGCAGATAGAAAATCAGCTTGTAACCGGATATGACATTATATTCATTGCAAGAAATACAATTGCAGATAAAAAATGTCAGGACGTTTTAAGATCAATGAATGGAACAGTTAAAAAAGCAGGTTTGATGAAAGAATGAAAAGATTTGCTGTTTTAATGATCAGAGGATATCAGAAATACATATCCGCAAACACTTCTGCAAAATGCAGATTTACACCAACGTGTTCTGTATATTTCATACAGGCACTGGAAAAATACGGTTTTTTTAAAGGGAGTTTTCTTGGAGTAAAAAGAATCTTAAAATGTCACCCTTTTAATCCTGGAGGCTACGATCCTTTAATTTAATGGAGGAAATGAATGAATGGAATTATAGCTAGACCAATTGGTCATCTATTACAGTTCATATATGATATTGTTGGCTCGTACGGCATAGCTATCATCATACTTACGATCATTGTAAAGGGATGTCTTTATCCTCTTTATGCAATGCAGACAAAGAGTACTGCAAGCATGTCTGAAATTCAGCCGCAGGTACAGGCGATTCAGAGAAAGTATGCAAATGATCCGGATACAATGAACATGAAAGTGCAGGAATTATATAAGGAAGAAGGCGTTCATCCTGCAGCAGGATGTCTTCCAATGCTGATCCAGATGCCGATCATCTTTGGTCTTTTCAGACTTCTTCGTAATCCGCTTCAGTTCATGGGAACAGATGATAACGTAATATTTGCTGTACATGAAGCATTTGCATGGATGCCGGATCTTACTCAGCCGGATAAGTGGATTCTTCCAATCGCAGCAGGTATTGCCACTTACTTCTCATTTGCAATGTCACAGAAGCTGAATGCTACGCCGGATGCTACCGGTGGTACTGCAGCTTCCACAAATTCAATGATGAAGGTAATGAAGTACATCTTCCCTGTTATGATTATCTGGATGGCCAGAACTTATCCATCAGGTCTTGCAATCTACTGGTTTATCAGCCAGGTTATTCAGATTCTGATCAATCTGAGATTAAGCTTCGTCAGAAAGAAAATCAGAGCTGAACGTGCAGCCAAAAAATCATTGTAACTGAAAACTTAAAAGGTTTTTATTGGAGGAAATTATTTATATGGACTTTTCAGAAAAATGGGGAGTAGATGTGGATGAAGCCGTTACTTTGGCTTTAGCCGATCTGAAACTTACTAGAGATGAAGTCGATGTCACAATCCTTGAAGAACCTTCTAGAGGCTTTTTTGGAATTGGTTCCAAGCTGGCGAAAGTTAGAGTGGAAAAAAAGAAAGTGGAAGAACCAGAGCCAGTAAAGCAGCCAGAAGAAAAAAAGCCGGTAACAGAGGCTAAAAAGGATCATAAGCAGCAGAAAAAGAAAGAATCTGCTGCTGCGAAAAGAAAATTTGAAGTGACTGAAAAACCATCGGATCTTGTGGACATTGAAGAAAATGAAGCAACTGTTTTTCTTAAGAATGTCACAGAACAGATGGGACTTAAGCTAAATATTAAAGCTCAGGGTAATGATAGCAGCATGTACTTTGATATTTCCGGAGATGATTCCGGAACAATTATCGGAAAACGTGGACAGACACTTGACTCCATTCAGTATCTTACCAGTCTTGTAGTGAACAAGAACAGAGAAAAATACATGAGAGTCATTGTTGATGCGGAAAACTATAGAGCAAAAAGAGAAAAGACTTTAGAACAGCTTGCAAATAGACTCGCTGATAAAGTAATCAGAACAAAGAAGAGTGTTAGACTTGAACCTATGAATCCTTACGAAAGAAAGGTCATTCATGCGACTCTTCAGAGTAACCCTAGTGTTATTACCAGAAGTGAAGGTGAAGAACCTTACAGAAGGGTTATCATAGAATTAAAGTAAGTTTATATGGCCCGGCTGTGCCGGGCTTTTCATTTAGGAGATTTTCATGGAAGATACAATTGCTGCAATCGCAACAGCCTATGGCGAAGGTGGAATCGGAATTGTAAGAATCAGTGGTGATGAAGCCTTCAATATATTGAAAAAGATATTTGTTCCATTTAAGGAGCAGGAGATCATACCTAGAAAACTGACCTATGGACATGTAAAAGACGAGACGGAAACGATCGATGAAGTCATGGCGGTATATATGAATGGTCCCCATACATATACAACGGAAGATGTGGTTGAAATCAATTGTCATGGCAGCGTTGTATCTCTTCGCAAGACGCTTGCTCTGGTATTAAGATCCGGTGCGCGGCTGGCTGAACCTGGAGAATTTACAAAGAGAGCCTTTTTAAATGGCAGACTGGATCTTTCGCAGGCGGAAGCTGTCATCGATCTCATTAAAGCGAAAACAGACAGAAGTTTTGATGTGGCCATGAAGCAGCTGGATGGAGTCTTCTCTGATAGAATATCCGGAAGCAGGAAGAAACTTGTGGATGTACTGGTCAATGTTTCTGTAAACATCGACTATCCGGATGAAGATATAGAACAGATGACATATGATATCCTGAGAGAGAATCTGACGGATATCAAGCAGGATATCCTGGCTCTCCTTTCTACTTCGAAGCGGGGAAGAATCATAAAAGAAGGATTGAATGTCTCCATCATCGGAAGACCGAATGTGGGAAAATCATCTCTCATGAATGCTCTGCTGAAGGAAACAAGAGCAATTGTCACGGAAATTCCTGGAACGACAAGAGATACCATCGAAGAGCAGATCAGCATCCGGGGAATTCCTGTAATTCTTACAGATACAGCAGGAATCCGTGAAACAGAGGATACCATAGAAAAAATAGGAATTGAAAAATCCAAACAATCCTTTAATCTTGCGGATCTGATCATTTTCATCATGGACGCCAGCGCTGAGCTGGAAGAAGAAGACCTTGACCTGATGAAAGTCATCGGGGAAAGAAGATGTATTGTTTTACTCAATAAGATAGATAAGGGCATATATATAAAGGAAGAAATCATTCAGGATTCTCTTCCGAATGCAACAATCATTCCATCTTCAATCATTCAAGAAGAAGGAATCAAAGAAATAGAAGATACCATTGAAGAAATGGTATATGGAGGAGAAGTCCGTCAACAGGAATCCATGGTTGTGGCCAATGCAAGGCATGCGGAGCTTCTAAGACAGGCGGATGAAAGCCTGACAGATGCTCTTTCCATGGCAAATCTGGGGGAACCTCTGGAATTCATTGAAGTGGATATTAACAGATGCTATGAGATTTTAGGTGAAATCATCGGTGAAACGGTAGCAGACGATATCATAAATGAAGTATTTGCAAGATTTTGTCTTGGCAAATAGGAGAAGTGAAAATGAAAGAAATTTTGATGGGAGAATATGATGTCATTGTTGTAGGTGCAGGCCATGCAGGATGTGAAGCAGGACTTGCAGCTGCAAGAATGGGAAAAAAGACTCTCGTGCTGTCAATCAATCTTGAAGCTGTTGCCATGATGGCCTGCAATCCGTCCATTGGAGGAACAGGAAAAGGGCATCTGGTCAGGGAGATTGATGCACTTGGCGGCGAAATGGGAAAAAACATAGATAAGACATTCATACAGTCTAAAATGCTGAATACGGCAAAGGGACAGGCTGTATATTCTCTGCGTGCCCAGGCGGACAAGGAACTGTATCATCAGGAAATGAAAAAAATTCTGGAGGAGCAGAGAAACCTTGATCTGAAGCAGGGAGAAGTTATAGATCTTCTTGTTGAGGATGGCAAGGCATGCGGCGTTCTTCTGAAGACCCAGGTCACATATCGGGCAAAGGCTGTCATTCTTGCAACAGGAACATTCCTTGCAGGAAAAGTCTTCATCGGCTCTGCCGTATTCGAAAGCGGCCCGAATGGGCTGTCTCCTTCGACAGAGCTTGCTGAAAATCTGCGGGCAAAAGGCCTTCCAATGAGAAGATTCAAGACCGGCACTCCTGCCAGAGCGCTTGGGAAGTCACTGGACTATGCAAAGATGATAGAGCAGAAAGGCGATGCAAAGATTCAGCCGTTCTCATTTATGAATGAAGAGATTGAAAAGGAACAGGTTTCCTGCTGGCTGACCTATACAAATGAAGAAACCCATCAGATCATCCGTGATAATTTTGGAAGATCTGCACTCTTTGGCGGACAGATTGAAGGAATCGGGCCAAGGTATTGTCCGTCCATTGAAGATAAAGTGAATCGGTTTGCAGATAAAAAAAGACATCAGACATTCATTGAACCGGAAGGACTCAGCACAGATGAAATGTACATTCAGGGAATGAGCTCCTCCCTTCCGGAAGATGTTCAGGATGCATTTTACAGAACAATTCCGGGACTTGAAAATCTGGAAATTGTCAGGCCGGCGTATGCCATCGGATATGACTGCATCGATCCACTGGATATTAAGATCAATCTTGAAAACAGACATATCGGCATGCTGTTCTGTGCCGGGCAGTTCAATGGAAGTTCCGGATATGAAGAAGCTGCGGCCCAGGGAATCATGGCCGGCATCAATGCTGTTTTGGCAATAAATGGAAAAGAACCGTTCGTTCTCGACAGATCCGAAGCGTATATTGGCGTTCTCATCGACGATTTAGTGACAAAAGGTACTAACGAACCTTACAGAATTATGACGTCCAGAGCGGAATATAGACTGGTTCTGAGGCAGGACAACGCAGATTTGAGACTGACGGAGAAATCTTATTCCCTAGGATTGGCAACTAAGGAAAGATTTGACAAATTGCAGGAAAAGAAAAAAGCAGTTGCTGATGAACTGGAGAGACTGGCAAATACGAAGGTGAAACCGGATTTCATCAACGACTATCTGATCGAATGGGGTACAAGTCCCGTTGAAGGAAGTGTTACGCTTCTCGATCTTCTGAAACGCCCGCAGGTAGATTATGGAAAGCTTGCTGCAGTTGACGGCGGAAGACCGCAGCTTTCTCAGCATGCCATAGATAATCTGGAGGTGCAGGTTAAATACGAGGGATATATCCGGAAGCAGATGTCGCAGATTGAGAGGTTCAAGAGACTGGAAGATAAGAAACTGCCGCCGGATCTGGAATATGACTCTATTGACGGATTGAGAAATGAAGCAAAGGAAAAGCTCAGCCGGATGAAGCCGCTTTCCCTTGGACAGGCATCCAGAATCTCCGGTGTATCTCCGGCAGACATTAATGTTCTTCTCATCCATCTCGAAAAAAACAGAAGGAGAAAGTAATGGAACAGCTCAGAAAGGCTTTAAAAGACATAGGAGTCGGCATAACGGATCATCAGATGGACCAGTTCCGTACATACATGGAAGGAATCCTGGAATATAATGAACATATCAATCTTACGGCCATTACGGAACGGGATGCATTTATCAGAAAGCATTTCGTCGATTCGCTCCTTGGAACTTTCTGTGATGAGGTTGCTGCTGCGAAATATATTGCGGATGTTGGAACCGGTGCCGGATTTCCCGGCGTACCGATGGCCGTCATGAACCCGGATAAGAGGTTTGTTCTCATGGATTCTTTAAACAAGAGACTGAGAATTGTTTCTGATCTCTGTGAAAGAGCGGATATCCATAATATTGAAGTGCTTCATGCAAGGGCAGAAGATGCCGGCAGGGATAAAGCATATAGAGAGCAGTTTGATGTTGTAATTTCAAGGGCTGTGGCTAGTCTTCCTGTTCTGGCGGAACTCTGCATTCCTCTTGTTAAAAAGAACGGATATCTTCTTGCATACAAGGGACCTAAATATGAGGAGGAATTACGGGATGCGGACAAGGCCATCAGGATCCTCGGCGGTGTGGTGGCAGACGTTAGAGAAACGTCTTTTGAAGAAATGGAGCACAATATCATTTTTATCCGGAAGGGAATGAATACACCGAAGGCATATCCGAGAAAGGCCGGAACACCTTCGAAGAGCCCGCTGTAATAGATTACGAAAGATTGGGATGTTTCACGTGAAACATCCCTTTTTGGTACCGGAAAGAATGTAGAATAAAATGAAAACATGTTTCACGTGAAACAATGGAAAAAGTATGGATAAGAAACAAAATGTAGTGTATAATAGCAGATAAGAAATACAAGGAGGGATGAGAAGTGGGTAAAGCAATCGCCATATTTAACCAGAAGGGCGGCGTTGGAAAAACTACAACAAACATAAATCTGGCAGCCTGCCTGGCACTGAAAGGAAAAAAAGTTCTTGTACTGGACATCGATCCTCAGGGCAATACAACAAGCGGTCTGGGAATTTCCAAGAGAGACCTGGAATATAGCACGTATGACGTCCTGATAGACAATGCACTGGAAATAGAAGATGCAATTCTTCCAACAAGAGTGAGCAATCTGGATATTATACCTGCAAGCGTAGAACTTGCAGGAGCAGAAGTAGAGCTGGTAGCACAGAAGGGAAGAGAAACCAGACTGCGCAGACAGCTGCAGTCCATTAAAGAAAAATATGACTATATCTTCATTGACTGCCCTCCATCTCTGGGACTTCTGACCATCAATTCGCTGACTGCAGTGGATAGCGTTCTGATTCCAATACAGTGTGAATTCTATGCATTGGAAGGAGTCAGCCAGCTGATGAGCACCATAGATCTGGTAAAGAAAAAAATGAACCCGGATCTGTACATACAGGGCGTAATTCTCTCCATGTTTGATGGAAGAACGAATCTTTCACAGCAGGTGGTACAGGAAGTAAAGAAATATTTCAAAAACAAGGTATATATGACAGTCATTCCAAGAAACGTAAGACTTGCAGAAGCGCCAAGCTATGGAATGCCAATAACGGAATATGATCCAAAATCTGCAGGGGCAAAGGCATACATGGATTTTGCAGATGAGTTTGAAAAACTCGAGGAGGATAAGTGATGGCAGCTAAAAGAGGGTTAGGGAGAGGGCTGGATGCGTTGTTTTCAGAAGTATCCATAGAAATGCCTGATCTTGAAGAAAAAGAAGAAAAGAAAAGTACGAAAGCCAGTAATGATTCAGGCGTTCTATATATAGACATCAATGAAATCCGGCCGAATGAACATCAGCCAAGAAAAACCTTTGATGAAGAAAAACTGCAGGAACTTGCAGATTCCATCACGCAGCACGGCATCATCCAGCCGGTGGTCCTGAGAAGCCTCGACGAAGGCTATGAAATAGTTGCAGGTGAAAGAAGATGGAGAGCAGCCAGAAAAGCAGGTCTGAAAAAAATACCATGCGTTCTAAAGGAATTGACAGATGAGCAGAACATGCTGGTTGCCATCATCGAAAACATGCAGCGTGAGGATCTCAATCCAATCGAGGAAGCGGAAGGCCTTTCGAGAATGATTGAAGTATATGGACTTACACAGGAGCAGGTATCCAGAGGCGTTGGAAAAAGCAGACCATATATTACCAACAGTCTGCGGCTTCTGAAACTGCCGGAAAATATCAGAGACATGACAAGGGATGGAAAGCTTTCTGCAGGTCATGCAAGAGCTCTGATCGGCCTAAAGGATAAAGACGAGCAGAAAAAAATTGCGCAGAAAATCATTAAGGAGGGGCTTTCTGTTAGAGCCGTTGAAAAACTGGTTGCATCCGGCGGCAAGAAAAGAACGATTAATAAAGTAAAGAAAAACGCAAACGTTCTCAGAGTAGAAGCAGATCTCAAAGAAGCACTTGGAACAAAAGTAAACCTGGTCATGAATGGAAATGACAAAGGAAAAATTGAGATCGATTATTATTCAAGAGATGAACTGGAAAGACTAATAGAAATCCTTAGAAACGTTGGAAAATAAAGGTTTATAGACAATGAAAGGCGTGCATCTGATGAAACAGACTGCACGCCTTTTCATATGCTTTCTTTTCGGTTTCATTAAAACAACGGATTACCAAGTAAAAATCTTGCAGCAGAATGCCCGGCTTTTCGGGCACTCTCTTGGTTTGGATTTTGAATCTCCATGAGAATCTCTGTGACGCCCGTTTCCCTATGAAAAATGAGGATAAGATCTGGAAAGACAGTAATGCCTGCTTCCACACGAAGGAGCCGGATATCTTCGGAATCATCCATAAGGTAGGAAGAAGAAAGACATCCCTCTTCTTCGATTCCGTATTCTATTTCCTTCACAAGGAAGGAACAGCTGTCATCCATAAAACCAACCTGGATTTCCGGTCTAAGTCTGAGATTATCGTTCATTGATGCATTCCCTTTCTCTTGCAATAATCCAGGATAAGTCCTGTAGCAACCGCATTGCGAGGTCCCTGTGAACCGCGGATATTCCCCTCGCCAGCAGTGATTTTCATTTCCATCAGCCGGTCTGTAAGGATATCTGAAAGCTCAAAGTCAAGGACTGTGCCGCCCACAAGAACCACTCGCCGGCAAGGACCGACCTGTCTTTCGATGAAGTCAATGCAGCGGATGATGTTTGCAGCAATCACCTTTTCCTTTGCCCTGCGCCGGATATGCCTTAGTTTCTCCATGGAGAGACTGCTTTCGACAATATACATGTCTTGATCTGAAACAACAGCAACCGTATGACCGAAATATTGAACCGGCAGAGGCTGATCAAAGAAGACCGTATCGCCATTTTCATATCGGATCCTATAAAGGCTTTCCACCTTTGCCAGCGGGTATTTCTTGATCACCTCAGCGTTTTCAAAACTGTCAATGCCGCCTTCCGACTGAATCATGGATGTGACCAGATTTCCTGCGCCGGCAAGATGTATGCTGTAGATTATCCGGTCGCTGGTCATATATGCGCCGTCTGTAGAGCCGGCGCCCACATCAATCATCAGGACGGGAAGCGAAACCCCGGGCGTTGTGAGAACGCCGCCGAAGGCCATTTCTCCTTCCACGCCGCCGACTTCCACAGGAACATCCATCTTCTGCTGAAGGGAAGATGCAACTTTATCCATGAAAGAACGGTCTGTTTTAACCATGGCGGCAACTGCTACACCGGATTCCATGGCACGTTCCTGTGCCAGTCCGCCGGAAACAAGACGTTCTGCATTGGAATCCGCAGCGAATATGTCGGAGATTTTAATCTCTTCTTTTGGTATGCCGCAGCTTTCGGACATGCGCGTCCTGATGCGTTCAAAAAGTCCTCCGGCATTGGATCCGGATGAGCCGCGCACATCTGTAATGGTTCCGGCTGCCGATAGAGCCTGCATGATGGCAGATGCACCTTCTGATGCATCTACAGAAAGAGAAAGCGTTTCTCCGAGGATTTCTATGGTGCCGGCCGGAATCACTCTCTTCTGGATATCTGAATGCGGCGTACGGATGACCACTGCTGACTTATTGCCGATTAGAGCTTTTGCGATATAAATACAATAATCCGTTTCCTCAGGGGTGAGATTAAAAATGGTAGCAAGCCCATAAGGATTGGAAAGCATGTGGATGCTGCGGCCTTTTTCTGCAACTTCGACAGCACATTTCATATGAAGCGGAACTGCCTCTATGCTGGAGACTTCATCCACAATGGGAATGATGCGATCCAGCCGATTGTTGATCAGGGTGCCTTCGTCGCGCTGAACAATGGCAGCAGTTATTGTTCCGCCGGCTTTTGAAAAAGCATTGATCAGAACAGCTGCTTCTTTGAAAGAACACGACGCTGGAATGACCGCAACATAAGGAATATCTGGCAGCTCCGTGTCTTCAGGGGTATTGACATATGAAGACAGCTCAGAGATGTCAATGGTTTCGCCAACGCCAAGGCCCACACCTCCAGGAGTATCCGGATTATGTCCGATCATTGCAGAATCTGTAATGACAGTTTCCGTAATGGTGTCCATAGCAAAATCTGCAATGACGGGCGTGGCATTGTTCAAAAGAATTCTGTCCGGCCGGTTCATCATGCCAAAACCCATCCTGTTTAAAAGCGAAAGGATTCCTTCCACGTTTTCCGGGGTTCCTTTTGTGCCGGTTGTTTCACCGATTCCGGAAGCAATGAATTCTGCATGCCCATCTTCATGTATCTCTGCAACTGCGATTTCAGTAGTTGCATTTCCAATATCTATTCCAGCGATGATTTCTGACATCCGTTATCTGTCTCCTTTTAATTTGCCGCGCAGTTTCAGAACGCGGGCAGCATCTTCCACAAAATTTGCTGTAAGTTCAGCGCCATATTTTGTGCGAAGTTCATCGGCAATATCCAGGAGCTCTTCCTCAGAGGACCTGTAAGGCCGCATGGCATTATATATTTCAAGTATCCTGTCGCTTTCAATGCAGACCATTTCTGCAGCTCTTCTGAAATTCTGCGCCAGATGCTGATTGCCGGCATCCATGGCAATGTCTGCCTGCATCAGAAGTGTATCTTTACTGATACGGATGTCCGTACCTTTTACTGTTCCGTTTTCAAGATTTTCAAATGTTATGTCTTCGATGGCAATGCCGGATGGAGTAGAAACTTTAATCTCCGGATGATTGCGTAGAGGATAATCGTTGATACCTATCATTGTTTTCATGTTAACTCCTTCTTCTCTAGCCTTCATATGTAAACTCTACAGGTTTTTTATGACGGATTGTCTGTTTCATGTCATCGTTATGGAGAACGGATGACCGTACAAGAAACCTTCTGGTGGAAGGTTCCACTACAGCCGGAATCGGTGAAGGAAGCTCTCCTTTTGCATATTTTCCGGCAGATTTTCCGATGCTCCGGAAAATCTCTCTGTTCAGCTGAGGACCCTGTGAAAACAGTTCCAGATTGGAAAGTGGCGCCAGATCCTTCTGATGGATGACGGTAGTTCCTTTTGACTGGATTCCGATGCTGATGCCGCTACCGCTGAGTTTCGCGCCGATGCTTCCGATGACTCCGAGATCCGAGGATTCGTAGCATTTCACAAATCTGGCAGAGATGCCTTCTTCTTCCAGACCGGCCGCAATCTCATCCAGTACATCCAGATGACTGACATCTCCCAGCGTTTTTTTCTGTTTTGTACCAAAGGATGGAGAAACACAGATGACAACTTCATCCTTTACTGTGCCCTGCCGGGCATCCCCGATTTCAGAAATGGAGATGGGTTGATCGACATTTTCAAATTCATAAAGAATATCTTCAATATGGGTCAGATTGGAAAGGTTGCAGATCTTTTCCAGTCTTTCAGCATCCATGACATAGCCGGTTCCGGGACCGGAATAATCATTTCTGTCATTGATGGCAGATTTCGGCTGAAAATTCTCATCAAAGATTGCGGAAGTCTGCAGATAATCGCCGGCTACCTTCTGGCGGTTCAGTTCAAGAATCGCTTCTGCTTCAGCCTCAAAACCGCTTTTCCTTAAGATCATGGCAATGTCTACTCCCGTGATATTCTCAGTCATGACAAGTTCTGCGCATCGGATATCGTTTTGCGGATTTCTGTCAGGAATATTCCTGCTGTCATAAGCATATACGGCAGCCTCAATCTCCTCATCTGTAATGGGCGCAAAGCCAAGTCCCTGAAATACGGCCTGCATGGCTTTTCCGGCCCTTCTTCTGGCATCTATGATCTCACGGCTTGAGGCGGGCACAATGCCGCCGTCAATCAGGAAATCTCTCTGAATGTTATATATGTCATCATAATCGTCGCTGTCCGTATTGGATCCGGCAAAGACATTATCTGAATTCGGCGTAGTGCTGTATCCTGAAGTAACAAAATCCGTACCCGGCATGAGCGCCGTCACGCATTTAGCAGTTCTTCGCATGTCGGAATCTGTAAACCATGTATCATTTCCTGCCGCCACTTCAAGGCCAAGAAGAGATGCGATCAGATTTTCGGCGCTGATCATCTTCAGACCTCCAGGAACAGCAGACGAAAGGGAAATGCCGTCTATGGCACCATTTTGCGTTCCCTGCATTCCGGCGGCTTTCGTAATCCAGATGCATCTGGTTTCCAGATAAAGAAGAGACTTTCCTTCTGTATATCCCATCATAAGCTCTGAACCGCTTCCGGAGGATGAGCGCATCTTGATTCCGCGAGAAGCATAAGCGGAGGCAAGAAAAGCCTTGGACCATGGAGTATCATCTCCATCGGTAAAAACATCTTCCGTTCCATAGACGGAAATGGTTTCTGCATAGGAAGTAAGTCCCTGCATGCCAAGCTGAAGCTCAAAAGCTTCTTCCATCGAACATTGGGTGATTACGCCTGGTCTTCCCACCTGGCTGCCGACCAAAAGTGCAATGGCATTGAAAGGTGCATATCTGCTGACAATGCATGTGGTCTCCTGCTCTGCAAAGCCGCGGACGGCTGCTTCGGCGGCATCCGCTGCCATAAGAACAGGATTGTCTTTCATGTTGGTAACGTGGCCCTGGTTTGCAGTGCTCTTTCTGGCACGCAATTTCATCTGCGCCATCATGATTTCTACGATATTCAAACGGTCAGCAATCCTCATTAAAGCTGCCGGAGTAAGACCGGCTGCGAGACGGACCAGTTCTTCGCGGGGTACGTGGATATCCACCAGCATGGAAGCAAACTGCTCGGGAGGAATGGACATGGCTTCTTCTGTTACTTCCTGGTCTATGCCGTAATCGGCAATAAAAAAATCAATGGAGTCAAAATCTTCTCTGGATTTGCCGTCCATCTCAACGACAATGTTATTCTCAATGCGGATCGAAGGTTCCGGATCCATTGGTGCGCAAGCGGTGATAAATCCCATTTCCGCATATTCATCTGTAATGACATCAAGATTGACAGCCCTTGCGGCTGCAGCCCTCATGCGACCTGTTTCTTTCATTTTTCTGCTCCTGTCAGTAAAGTCCTGTGTAGTTGTAAAATATTATAGCTCGTATAGATTATACCCTTTTTCAGCGGGCTATTCCATAATATTTGGAATATTGTTTTAATTTAAAAAAGGCTTTTTCTCATAAAAAAACCGCGCCGGATGACGCGGTAAAAAGTACTAATCTCTATAAGATAAAATGGTGTCCAGCTGATGCATCAGCTGCGTGAAATCTTCTGTTGAGATGGCCTGCGGACCATCGCAGAGTGCGTTTTTCGGATCATTATGCACTTCAAGAATGAGACCGTCAGCGCCGCATGCTGCAGCCGCACGGCTCATGGGAACAACCAGCCGGCTATTTCCAGTTGCGTGACTTGGGTCAACAATGACAGGAAGATGGGTCATCTCTTTCAGAAGGGGGACGGCAGAAAGATCCAGTGTATATCTGGTTGCGTGTTCAAATGTACGGATGCCTCGTTCGCAGAGAATGACGTTTTCGTTTCCGCGGGAAAGAAGATATTCTGCACTCATCAGAAGGTCATCGATGGTTGCAGAAAAACCTCTCTTCAGAAGAACCGGTTTCCGTATGCTGCCAAGAGCTTTCAGAAGCTCGAAGTTCTGCATGTTTTTAGAACCGACCTGAAGGATATCTACATCCTGAAACAGTGGCAGCTGTGACGGATCCATAATTTCCGTGACCGTCGGCATGCCCAGTTCTTTTCCGGTCTGAACAAGATAATCCATGGCAGTGGCGCCAAGACCCTGGAAGGAATATGGTGATGTTCTGGGCTTAAAAGCGCCGCCCCTGAGCAGCATTGCTCCGGATGCCTGGATTTTTTCGGCAATGGAAAACAGCATTTCGCGGGATTCAATGGTACAAGGGCCCGCAATTGTGGTAAAGCCGCTGCCGATTGAAACGTCGCCCACCTGGATGACAGTGTCCTCCGGATGGTTGGTGCGGTCTGCCAGATGGTATGGCTTTGAAAGGCGCTGAACGCTTTCGACAACCGGATAGGATCTTACAATGCTGTCATCTATTTCATAAGTATCACCCTGAACATGGATGATTTCATGCACCAAAGTGACAGCAAGACCTTTCTCTTCCAGCCAGGATATTAAGTTGTGTATGCTCTCACTGTCTGAGCTGTTTTTAAGAATGATCAGCATGTTGGTTTTCCTTTCGTTACAGTTAAATTCTAACATATCTGAACGGCTTTGTAAACCAAACGAACCTTGAAAAACCGCGCTACGGCTAGTATAATGGAAGGGCGATTGAGGAGAAGTCATGATAAAAGATGGAATCATAAACATAAACAAACCACAGGACTGGACAAGCCATGACGTGGTGAAAATATTGAGAAGAATTACAGGGCAGAAACGTACCGGTCATACGGGAACCCTAGATCCCATGGCAACGGGAGTTCTTCCTGTTTGCTTTGGCCCGGCAACAAGGATCATGGACTATCTGGATCTGGATTTCAAGAGGTATGAATGTTCCATGAGGCTGGGAATCCTTACGGATACACTGGACATATGGGGCGAAGTGATTGACGAAAAGCCGTTTGACCATGTGACGGAGGAAATGGTAAGACGTGCCGTTCTTCAGTTCAAAGGGCATATTTCGCAGATTCCGCCAAAGTATTCTGCAATCAAGGTCCAGGGAAGAAAGCTCTATGACTATGCCAGGTCCGGGGAAGAGGTAGAGATAAAACCGAGAGAGGTATATATAAAGGAAATAGAGGTTACTGACATGGATCAGGAAAGCGGAAGCCTTTCATTTTCCGTGGAGTGCTCCAAGGGGACATATATCAGGAGCATATGCAGAGACATTGGAGAAGCGCTTGGCACATATGGCTCCATGACTGCATTGGTGAGAACATCCACGGGAGCATTTGAACTCAAGGATGCAGTAGATATTGAGGCGCTTAGAGATGCGGCGCCTGAAGAAGTAGAGAAACTCCTCTACCCTGTCGACTACCCGCTGATTCATTTCGGTATTGGTACCGTAAATGCAGCAGGAGCCAAATGGTTCTCAAACGGCGGATGGCTGGAGCCAAGGCGGGTGAGAATAAAAAAAAGACCGGAATATGAGGCAAAAGAAGCCGAGATAGATATTAAAGAAATCTACAAAGTAATGTATAATATATATGAGCTTAAGGATGGACAGCAGATCTTCCTTGGAACGGCAAAGTATGACGCTGAGGAAGAGATGTTCATTCCGGATAAAATATTTAAGAGGTAGCATATGAAGATATTTAACAGCCTGGACGAAATCAGGGGCACAAGCCCATGCGCAGTGGCAGTAGGAAACTTTGACGGAGTCCATAAAGGGCATAGAAAACTGATACAGTCAGCCGTAGAAAAAGCAAAGGAAAAAGGAATCAAGTCCGCAGTATTTACATTCTCAAATCATCCAAGAAATCTGCTGGCAGGAAGAACCGTCGTACAGAATATCCAGTACAGTGAAGAAAAACATCGCATCATGGAGGATCTGGGAGTTGACTATCTCTTCAATATTGAATTCACCTGGGATATCTGCAACATGGCACCGGAAGACTTCATCAACGAGCTTCTGATTGACACATTAAAAGCCAAGTACGTATTCTGCGGATTCAACTATACATTCGGTTCACGTGCAGCAGGAAATCCGCAGATGCTGGAAGAGGTCGGCGGAGCAAGAGGACTTGAACTCTGCATGATAGATCCTGTAGAAGTAGACGGAAATCTTGTAAGCAGCACATTCATCAGAGGTTTAATTGAAACAGGCCAGATGGATAAATGCAAGAAGTTTCTGGGCGAATATTATACAATAGGCGGAGAAGTTGTTGTAGGAAACAAGCTTGGAAGAACCATTGGCTTCCCTACTTCCAATCTGATGATCGATGAGTCGATGGTAACGCCTCCAAACGGTGTATATATCACATACTGCATATATAATGGCGTCAGGTATCCATCCATCACCAATGTGGGAGTAAAGCCTACCATCGGCACGTACAAGAAGAATGTTGAAACGCATATTTTCAACTTCAACAAGGAACTCTACGGAAAACAGATTATGGTTCAGTTTGTAAAGAAGACAAGAAACGAGCGGAAGTTTGATAGCCTGGATGCGTTGAAGGAGCAGATCCGGAAAGACTGCATCCATGCAAAGAAATACCATAAGATAGAAGATTAGAGAAGGGCCATATCTTTATGATATGGTCTTTTCTTATGGGCAATGTTGCTGTTTTTCTGTAATCGATTGACGGTTCGGTTCGACGAGAATAAAATGAAAGAAACAGATAATAGTTCTGACAGGAAAACATACAGAAGATGGGAGGAAAAATCATGAAGAAGAAAATGTTTCTTATACTTCTTTCATTGATGGTAATCGGCATGATGGTAATGTTAAGCGCATGCGGTGATGACGGAACCGCAAGAAAGAGTGGCGATCCGGCAAAAGCGATATGTACAAATGGAGTAATGCTGGGAAAAGCAGATGGTGACATCGTTTCATTCAAAGGCGTACCATTTGCAAAGCAGCCGGTAGGAGAACTGAGATGGAAAGCACCACAGGCACCGGATGCCAGTGATGAAGAAATTGAATGCTACGAATTCGGTCATACAGCACTTCAATATCCATGGCCATCAGAACCGGCATCTTTGACAGAAAAGGGAGAAGACTGCCTGACTTTGAATATCTGGGAAAAGAATGAAATCAGCGACCAGGCAAAACCGGTCATGGTTTTTTTCCATGGTGGTGCCTATGCATGGGGCGGAACAACAGACCCTACCTATGATGGAACGAACTTCATCAAGGCACATCCGGATGTTATTCTTGTAACCTGCAACTATAGACTGGGACTGATGTCATGGGCAGATTTTTCAAAGATTGAAGGTGGCGAAGAATATACGGATGTGAATCTTGGACTGAGAGATAACATTGCAGCACTTCAGTGGATTCAGGACAATATTGCACAGTTCGGCGGAGACCCTGAAAATGTAACAATATTTGGAGAATCTGCAGGCGGATTTGCAACAACCGGACTTGCAATCTCACCAAAGGCGCAGGGCCTGTTCAAGAGAATCATCGCTGAATCGGGCGTAGTAGATCTCAAGGACAGAGAAGCAGCACAGGAGTTTGCAGAGGTTATCATGGATGCCTCCGGAGCTGAAAATATGGACGACCTGATGAAAATCTCTTCAGAAGAATGGCTGAAGCTGGATGAGGAGAACTGGATTGCAGATGAATGCTGCGGTGCAGTTGCAGATGGAGACATTCTTCCGGAATGGGATCAGATTGATGATGCAATCAAAACAGCAGCAGATAATGGAATCACCCTTCTCATTGGTACAAACCAGGATGAGATGAACTACTTCCAGGAAGATCAGGAGGGCGAAACCGCAGCAGAAAGATTTGACATCTGGTACAACAATGACCTGACACCTTACTGGGAAGGCATGTACAAGGATGGCACAGATGAAAGCAGAGCTGCAATGGATGCGTTCTACAAGTTCGAAGAAGAACTTGTTCCGGAAGAATATGCAAAAGATCCGGCAGTCAAGGATGCGCTTGTAAAATCTGCATTCAAGACGGAATCCTGGAGATACCAGAGCATTGACTTTGCAGACAGATGGGCAAAGGCAGGCGGCGATGTATACATGTATCTGTGGAATGTTCCTTCAACGGTTGATGAAATGTATAAGAGTGCAGTGCATGCTGTTGAACTGGCATATGTATTCAACAATACGGAAGACGAAGCAACAACCGCATACTGCGGCGATGTAGATATTCCTTCGGCAGAAAAAACGCAGGAGGCATGGATCAATTATGCAGCATCAGGAAATCCGTCCATCGAAGGTACGGAATGGACAAAGTATGATGCAGAAAGCAGAAATACCATGGTTATTGAGAAGGATGGCTGGAAAATGGAATCCGATCCTTCCCAGAAGGCCCGTGAACTGATGCAGAAGATTTATCCGGACCGCCCGGTATCCTATGACGGACTGTATGAATATAACATCTGGGAATAAGGCATGAAGCCTGGAGACAGGAATTCATACAGCATTCGAAAGCTCAATAACTTGCAGCACATGGATGGAGCCATGAAAACTGGCTCCATTTTCAATGCATATGACAGTTGACTTTAGGCGTAGCATATGACATTATTTATCATGTGGTAGCGGATACGTCTTAGCTCTGTCTCTGCCCAGGCATAAGCCGGCAGAGAGGAAGACGTGCCTGTTAAGGGGAAACGATGGAGTAGTATCATGAAAAAAGCATCGTTAGCATCAAAAAAATTCAATTCTCTTTTATTTGCAGCAACACTGACAATGATAGTTACATATCTCATGCTATTATCCGACACAGTCATAGTAGGGAATGTTGTTGGAGAAAACGGTATCGCTGCAATTAATATAGTCATGCCGATCTATTCGGGTGCAAATTTCGTAGCAGGCCTTATTGGAATGGGTACTGCTTATTTATATTGCCGTTCCATCGGAGAGTTCCGCAATGAAAGGGCCGCCTGCCTTTTCAGCCAGGGCGTAATTCTGGCAGCAGCTTCAGGTGTGATCATGTTCATCATGATGACTGCATTTCAGGATGCCTATCTCGATTACATGAATGTATCAGAGCAGATACGTACAGAAGCAGAAGCCTACTGGCAGTATGAGAAATTTGTTGTTCTTCTGATTCCGATCAATTATCTGATGATTGAAATGGTGTATTGTGACGGAGATACATTTATCAATGTCATGAGCAACCTGTTCATGGTTGCGGGAAACATCATACTGTCCATCTTCCTGTGCCTGAAGCTGGGAACAATGGGGGCCAGCCTTGGTACTGCCATTGGAATTACCCTTGCAACGCTGGTACTCTGCCTTCACTTTTTCAGAAAATCCAATACGCTTCGTTTCAGAGCATATATATCTTTAAGAGACACGATGGAAATGAACAGACTGGCCATTACAGATGCAGTGACCTATGTGTGCTGGAGCGTTCTTGGCATCATACTGAATAAACTTGTAATCACCCAGTTTGGTGAATCATATCTGGTTGTCCTTACGGTTGTAATGGGCGTATATGAGTTTTCTCTGATATTCGATGGAATTGGTGAAGCGCTTTCTCCGCTTGGAGAGGTATATCTTGGAGAGAAGAATTATGACAGTGAAAGGAACATACTGAAGTATTCTCTGAAGATCTGTATCATGGAGGGCATTGCCATCATGACAATTCTGTTCATGGCTGCCCCGGTGGTGCCGGGAATCTTTGACATTACAAGCCCGGAAATGCTGCCGGAATGTGTAACTGCTGTGCGGATTGTGGCGATTATGATGCCGTTTTCTGCGGTAGCCTACCTGATGACCTCTCAATTCCTTCTGGTAAGGAAGATTGCCCTGGCATCATGTTTTGCTGTATTCCAGTCTTTTACTCTTGATGCTGTTTTATGCATCCTGTTTTCAAAGATGGCAGGAATCAAGGGGCTATGGATTGGAATCATGGCATCGCCGCTGCTTTCAATTCTGCTGTTTTCGGGGTATATTCTATGGCGTTACGGAAAGGAAAAATTCCCGTGGATGCTTGATGAGAGTGAGTTTCCGATGTTTAGCAGGTCCTTCTCCATGACAGAAGAAGAAGTGATGGCCATGAGAACGGAGGCAGAGCGTTTCCTAAGAAATGAAAATGTTGAAGAAAGAACCATAAAGCGAGTAATGCTTCTCATCGAAGAGTGCGGCATTGCCTGCATGGAACAAAATGAAGGGAAAGACATAGCCGCAGAATATACGGTGATGGTAAAAAAAGATCAGATCATACTCATTCTGCGAGATGATGGGAAACTGTTTGATCTGACGGAGACGGATGTTGACATAAGGAGTCTTGGCGCATATGTGCTTTCAAGCCTTATGAATCAATATGATGACGATCGACAGTACCTGACCACAATTAATTTTAACAGAAGCATTCTGCAGGTGGAAAGGTAAATGCAATGACGGGGAGATTGATTGAAGTGAAAAGACCAGAGTATTTTTATGAAATAAGGGAGCTGTTTAAAAGAATTCCGGAAAGGACAGCCGTTACAGATGAACTGGGAAATGTTCTGTCCTATGGAGATCTGGATAATCTTTCAGCAAGGACATGTTCCTATCTGAAGGCTGCAGGAATTACAAAGGGTGATTTTGTAATGATCCATCTGAAAAGAAGCGCCATGATACCAGCAGCCATGATGGGTGCAATCAGAGCCGGAGCAGCCTTTACAGTGCTTGAAGAAGGTGAGCCGGAAGAACGAGTGAAATATATTTATGAAGACTGCGGATGCAGATTAAAGATAACAGAGGAGACATGGGCTGAGATTCTGAAAACAGAACCTGATGATGACTGGACAGATGCAGATGACCATGACATCCTGACTGCAGCATACACCTCCGGCACTACCGGGAGTCCCAAGGGCGTAGTCCTTGAGAGAGGCATACTGGATCTGAATGCACTTAGTTCGGATGTTGTAGCAGAAACCGGAGCCTTCTGCAGAGGAGATGCAGTGGCAGTCAATTATCCGCTGAATTTCATAGTTTTTACCATATGTTTCGGATTCTTCTACATGGGTGGAACCTTACATATTCTTTCCTACCAGACAGCAAAGGATCCGAAGAGGTACATCCAGTATCTGAATGAAAAAAGACCGCAGATTGCGTTTCTGATCCCTTCGCTCTACAAGATACTTGCGGATAAGCTTCCCGAATCGGTAAGAAGCGTTTTCCTTGGGGGAGAGCGTGCAGGAGATGTTCCCGAACAGGACGGAAGATATGTCGTTAACATATATTCGGCTACAGAGATCGGTTTTGTCTGTGCATACAGTGTTTCATATGGTGGAACGGAGGCTCTTTCTCTGAAAAAACTTCTGGGAAGGGACGGAATTTATCTCGCCGATGAAAACGGCAGGCCTGTTTCCGAAGGCGTGCAGGGAGAGATTTCTGTTAAAGTACCATATGCAAGAGGCTATATAGGTTTAGAGGACGAAACAGAAAAGCATTTCCGTGGTGGATATTTTCGGACAGGAGACATGGGAATTTCTGGCGAAAACGGAAGCATAATATGCTGCGGCAGAATGGATGCCATGATTAAAATAGGCGGAAAGAGAGTTGAGCCTGAAGAAGTCTCTGCCGCATTTCAGAAGGTGACAGGAATAGGAGCGGCCTGTGCAAAAGGCTTTACGAATGGAAAGAGAGATTATCTATGCTTGTTCTACCAGAACAAGGAACCTGTTCATGAAGAAAACGTTCTTGCGGAAATGGCAAAGATTCTGCCGGAATACATGCTGCCTTCATATTTCATATGCATGGAGAGCCTTCCGCGCGTAAGCAACGGAAAGATTGACCATGCCAGCCTGCACTCTCCGGATATCCGCAGTGCCAGGGCGGTATACCTTCCGCCGTCAGGAGAAGTTGAAGAGAACCTGTGCCATGCGTTTTCAACAGTCTTTGAAATTGAAAGAATTGGAGTCCGGGAAGACTTTCTGTCTCTGGGCGGAGACTCCCTTTCAGCAGTAGAACTTTTGCTTGCTGCAGATCAGGAGTATCTGACGGTCTACGATCTTTATGAGGGAAACAGCATAAAAGAGCTTGCAGTGCTAATTGCACACAGAAAAGAAATGCCACAGACGAAATCCGTTTCTCTGGAGAACAGGACCCTTGCACTGACTGCGGCACAGGAATATTACCTGAAATGGCAGCTGAAGATGCCGGACTCCACAATATATAACCTGCCCGCAGTAATCAGGTTTAAAAAGCCTCAGTTTGAAGCTGCAGAACTTGCCAGAGCAGTTTCAGAAACCATTGCGGCACATCCGGCGCTGCTTACACAAATACTGTATGAAAACGGGAGATATGTTCAGAGGATAGAGCCCTCATATATCTGTCATCCTGTTCCAGAGAAGATTACAGAGGAAGAACTGAAGGAGCAGATAAAAAGGTTTGTTAAGCCATTTGAAGTTATTGGAAATCCGCTCTACCGTGTGGAAGTATTTGAAACAGAGGAAGCGGCATATCTGTTTTTTGATGTCTCGCATACGGTATTTGATGGAGAATCCTTTGAACTCCTGCTCGAAGAACTGCTGGATGATTATGATACGGATGCGAACAAAAGGACAGACCGGTATCTGGAATATATTGCATCCTGCGAGGAGGCCGCAGACAATGACAAGTACCGCAGCAGCGTTCAGTATTTTGAAGGAAGATATCGTCCAAAGGAATGCAGCGTGTTTCCAGATAAAGATTGGGATGGCGGAGCGAAAACAGCCGGCACTCTGGTGCTGCCGATGGAATACCTCATCGATGGGATAGAAAGTTTCAAGAAAAGAGAAAAAGTAACATCCAACAGCATATATGTCATGTCATCGCTATTTGCCATGGCAGCATATAACGGCTGCTCCAGAGTATATCTCTGCTGGTTATACAGCTGCAGAGCTGAGAAAAGATACATGAACAGCATAGGGCTGTTTAACCATGAACTGCCGGTGCAGCTGGAGCTTTCAATGGATATGTCTCTCTCACAGATGCTGCATTCGGTAAATGAACAGATCCGGGAGGATATCGCCAGAAGCGAATGCGACTGGGGATATATGGAACCGACAGAAAACATGTCCTTTGTCTACCAGAAAGACATATTCTCAAATGCGGCATATAAGGCGGAAAACATAGATATTCTTGAACTTTCAGATGTGCAGAACACAGTGGACAACGATTTTACTGTCGAGGTTATTGACGATTCCGATGGACTTGTGCTGTATATCTGTTATGATTCCAGTGAATATTCCGGAGAAAGTGTCCGGCGTTTTGCAGAAATCTATCTCGGTTTCTTAGAATACATTGTAAGCGTTGAGGACTGGGAGACAAAAACGGTGAAAGATGCTTTGGAAGAATTGAAAAAGCGCGAGATTTTGCTTGACTCTTATTGCCTGGCGTGATAGAATAAATCGTTATGAAAATTACCTGGGCTTGGTACCATGAAACTCCGACAGGTACTCAGCTCAAGGCGAATCAAGAAAAGGAGAAAAATCAATGCTTACAAAAGAAATGAAGAAACAGATCATGGAAGAATATGCGACTCACCCTGGTGACACAGGTTCCCCGGAAGTTCAGATTGCAGTTCTTACATACAGAATCAATGACCTTAATGAACATTTAAAGGTTCACAAGAAGGACCATCACTCAAGAAGAGGTCTTTTAAAGATGGTAGGTCAGAGAAGAAACCTTCTTGCTTACTTAAAGGAAAACGATCTTGAAAGATATAGATCATTAATCGCAAGATTAGGATTAAGAAAGTAAAGATATAGGTAATTCAGGCGGGGTTGTTTCCCCGCCTTTGTTATATCATTTGTATTATTCAATTCCTGCCTTTGGTAGAGAGTCAATTAACAGGAGGTAGTTGTTAATTATGGCAGAACAGTTATTAAGAAACGAAACTTACAGAACATTTAAGACAGCAGTAGGAGGAAGACTCCTGCAGATGGAAATCGGAAAGGTGTGTGAACTGGCTAACGGCCAGGTAATGGTCAAGTATGGCGATACAGTAGTCAATGTTACTGCATGTGCATCCAAGGAACCAAGACCGGACGCAGACTTTTTCCCGCTCAGCTGCGACTATGAAGAAAAAATGTATGCAGCAGGAAAGATTCCAGGCGGATTCATCAAGAGAGAAGGCCGTCCAAGCGAAAGAGCAGTCTTAAACTCAAGACTGATGGACAGACCGTTAAGACCGTTATTCCCGAAGGGCTTCTTCAATGACGTGCAGGTTGTTGCAACCGTAATGTGTGTTGACCCTGACTGCTCACCGGAAATCGTAGCAATGATCGGTTCATCGGTAGCGCTTGCAATTTCAGACATTCCTTGGGAAGGACCAACAGCATCCGTACTGATCGGCATGGTGGACGGACAGTTCATCGTCAACCCTACACTCAAGCAGAGAGAAGAGAGCACAATGCATCTTGTAGTTTCCGGAACAAAGGAAGCGATCATGATGGTAGAAGCCGGTGCAGATGAAATTCCGGAAGATGTTATGCTGGATGCCATCATGTTTGCGCATGAGGAAATCAAGAAGATCATTGTATTCATCGATGAAATCATTGATGAAATCGGCAAGGAAAAGATGGCAGTGGAACTTTACCAGATTCCGGAAGACATCGATGCTGCAGTCAGAGAATATGCAGTAGAAAAAATGAGAACAGCAATCCAGACTTATGACAAGATGGAAAGACTGGAAAACATGGACGCTGTTGAAGTAGAAACAAAGGAATATTTTGCAGAAGTATACCCTGAAAACGAAAAGGATATTGCAAATGTTCTTTACAACATTACAAAGGAACAGGTTAGAAGCCTGATTCTGGATGATGGAATCAGACCGGACAACAGAAAACTTACGGAAATCAGACCAATCTGGTGTGAAACCGGCGTTCTTCCAAGAACACACGGTACCGGACTTTTCACAAGAGGTCAGACGCAGGTTCTTTCCGTTACTACGCTTGGTGCTGTTGGTGAAGCACAGACAATCGACGGCATCACAGAAGAAACCGGCAAGAGATACATGCATCACTACAACTTCCCGCCTTACTCAGTTGGTGAAGCTGGCAGAATGAAGAGCCCCGGCAGAAGAGAAATCGGACACGGCGCACTTGCAGAAAGAGCTCTGGTTCCGGTACTTCCTTCAGAAGAAGAATTCCCATATGCAATCAGAGTCGTATCTGAAGTTCTTTCATCCAACGGCTCAACATCCATGGGATCAACCTGCGGATCATGTCTTTCACTGATGGATGCAGGCGTTCCAATCAGGAAACCGGTTGCAGGTATCGCAATGGGACTGATTGAAAGAGTTGAAGAAGATGGAAGTTCAAAGATTGCCATTCTTTCAGATATCCAGGGCATGGAAGACTTCCTCGGCGACATGGACTTCAAGGTAGCCGGTACGGAAGATGGTATTACAGCCATCCAGATGGATATCAAGGTTCATGGACTTTCCAAGGAGATCCTGCAGAAAGCACTGGCACAGGCAAAAGAAGGCAGAATGTTTATCATGGGCAAGATGCTGGATGTAATTCCTGCACCGAGAGCAGAGCTTTCACCATATGCTCCAAGAATCATCTCCATGCAGATTGATCCGGACAAGATCAGAACAGTCATCGGACCTGGCGGAAAGACAATCAACAAGATCATATCTGAGACAGGCGTTAAGATTGATATCGATGATACAGGACTGATCTACATTGCAGCTCCGGACATGGAAAGCGCACATAAGGGTCTTCAGGAAATCGAGCTCCTGATCAAGGAAGTTGAAGTCGGCGAAGTATATGAAGGCACAGTAACAAGAATCTTAAGCACTGCAAAGGGTTCCGTGGGAGCTTTCATTGAAATCCTTCCGGGCAAGGAAGGCCTTCTCCATATTTCCAAGATGGCCAAGGAAAGAGTGGAAAAGGTTGAAGATGTTATGAATGTAGGCGATATAGTAAAGGTTAAGGTTTACGAAATCGACAATCAGGGCAGAATCAATCTTTCCAGAAAAGAGCTTCTTTAAGAAAAGTAAATCACTTAACGGTGGGAAACCACCGTTTTGTTTTTTGTGAGGTAGCAATGAAAGAAAAATTATGGACGAAGGATTTCATCATGGTGACATGTCTCATGTTCTTCACCTTCATATCCTTTTTCCTTATGATAACAGCAATCAATGAATACAGCATTACAGTCTATGGTGTGGGGCAGAAAAAGGCATGGCTGGCATCGAGCCTCTTTACTGCAGGCTGCCTTCTGGCAAGAGCCTTCATCGGCAAATATATGGAGGTATGGGGAAGAGCAAAGTGCCTCTACCTGTCATTGGTAATCTTTCTGGTAATCATGGCCTCCTATCTGTTTGACATAACATGGACGATTTTCCTCATCCTCAGAACCGTGCACGGACTTGCTTTTGGTGTCTGCTCCACCATAACACCTGCCTTATCCATGGACATTATTCCAAAGAACAGAAGAGGCGAAGGTACGGCATATTTCACGCTTTCCAACACCTTTGCCACAGCCATAGGGCCGTTCATGGGAATATATATCACCCAGAACCAGGATCCGCAGATGATGTTCGTATGGTGTACCGGCTTTACCATCATTGCCTGCATTGTGGCGCTGATCTTAAATGTTCCGCGCGGCAGCATCACAAAAGAGCAGCTCGAAGCGTCAAAGAAGCTTTCCCTTTCGAATCTCTTTGAAAAGAATGCTCTGCCGGCATCGGCTGTCGTGATGCTCATCGCCGTATGCTATGGTGCAATCACCACATATCTGAATACATATGCAGGTGAGCTGGGTCTTTCAGGAGCAGCAGGATATTTCTTCATTGTGTATGCTCTGTTTATCCTGCTTTCAAGACCGACAGCCGGAAAATACATGGACAGGAAGGGAGATAATTTCATCGCATATCCTGCAATGGCAATCTTTATTCTATGCCTTGTTCTCCTGGCATTTACTACGAGGCCATGGATGCTGCTTCTTTCGGCCGCCCTCATGGGTGTAGGCTATGGAAATGCAGTATCGACGACGCAGACCATTGCAGCCAAGGAATCCCCTGCCCACAGAGTGGGACTTGCAACATCAACCTACTTCTTTGGCGTAGATCTTGGAGCATTCACAGGACCTCTGATTGTAGGAAACATGGTGGATTATCTTGGATTCCGAGGGATCTATCTACTGATGGCGGGAGTGATGGTGATTGCCATCCTTCTCTACCATATCCTGCATGGCCGAAAGCAGAAGAAAGGCAGCGCCTTCTTTGAGATCCTGTAAATTGTGTCACAATGGTATACAACTCTGATGCGATAATACAATATGAAAAAGTATTTGACTTGAAGAACGCGCAGAATAGATGATATAATAATATATAATATTTTTTGAAGAAAAGAAGTGTAAGGAAAGGAGGCTTTTCAGATGGTAAACAGACCGGATAAGAAATTAAAAAAAGAAAATGAAAAACCTTCGTTTGTAACATCCATGGCAGAACATGTGAGTGATGTTGAAGAAATATCCGCGGAGCAGTATAAGAAATATAACGTAAAGCGCGGCCTCAGAAATGCCAACGGCACGGGTGTGGTTGTAGGCCTTACAAGAGTTGGCGAAGTTATTGGATATGACGAAAACGAAAAGAAAGAAAAGATTCCGGCACCGGGAAGACTGTACTATAGAGGATATGAGATTCATGACCTCATCAAGCCGCTGGTAAAGGAAAGAAGATTCGGCTTTGAAGAAATCACCTATCTCCTTCTCTTTGGGGAACTTCCGGACAGCACTCAGCTCAGCGAGTTCCAGGAGATCCTCGGAAAATGCAGAGAGCTTCCAAGGAATTTTGCGACGGATGTAATTCTTACCAATCCTTCCAGGGATATTATGAATAAGATTCAGAGAGCAGTCCTTACTCTCTACAGCTATGACGATAACCCTGACGACATTGCCATTGAAAATGTCATCCGGCAGTCCATCGAGCTGATCGGGCATTTCCCTACCATCATTGCCTATGCGTATCAGGCGCAGCAGTCGTTCTATTTCAACAAGAGTCTGCATCTTCATTATCCGGAAGCAGACATGTCAACTTCAGAAAACATTCTGAAAATGATCAGACCGACAGGAGAATATACGGAGCTTGAAGCAAGAGTTCTTGATGTCTGCCTGATTCTTCAGGCAGAGCATGGCGGCGGAAACAATTCAAGCTTTACAACACATCTCATCTCGTCAACAGGAACGGATACATATTCAGCAATCTCTGCTGCAGTAGGATCCCTCAAGGGACCAAAGCATGGCGGCGCAAACATCAAGGTTGTTAAGATGCTTGAAGATATCAAGAAGAATGTTTCCGACTATAACGACGAGAAGCAGGTGGAAGACTATCTTGCAAAGATTTTGAGGAAAGAAGCAAATGACAGATCGGGATTAATCTACGGAATGGGACATGCCATCTATACATTATCCGATCCAAGAGCGGAGATTCTTAAATCTGTAGCAACTGAACTGGCAAAGGATAATGACTGGCAGGAATCCTTCAAATTGTGCCAGCTGATTGAAAAGATCACTCCGGCACTCAAGAAGGAGTTCACAGGTGAGGACAAGCCGATGTGTGCAAATGTTGACCTGTATTCCGGCTTCGTATATGGCGCACTTGGCATTCCGACAGAGATTGCAACCCCGCTGTTTGCCAATGCAAGACTTTCCGGATGGTGTGCCCACAGGCTGGAAGAGCTTACCATCGGAAACAAGCTGATGAGACCGGCATATAAGTCCGTAGCGGCTCAGAGAGAATATACAGCAATTGATCAAAGATAATAGGAACTCCCTGCTTGACAAACCGAATGGCAGGGAGTAATATTTAGATAACAATTAAATGATTGCTTAATTGTTTAAGAAAGGAAATGAAATGAACAAATTACCGCATAATCATGGAACAAGCGAAGAATTTCTTGAGGCAAGACCTTCGGAGGAGGCTTTTGGAAAGGCATCGGATATCTTTTCTCTCATCAGTGACAGCACCAGAATGAAAATTCTATGGCTTCTTTGCCACAGCGAGGAATGTGTACTGAACATAGCAGCTGCCATTGATATGAGCTCCCCTGCCGTATCCCATCATCTCAAGGTCTTAAAGACTGCAGGAATCATCACATCACATAGGGATGGCAAGGAAGTATATTATGCATTAGCTGACACAAAGGAAGCGGAAATCGTGCATGGGGCAATTGATGCCATGCTGGATATAAAGTGCAGCAGATAGGAGGAAGCAATGAAGAAATCATTCAGGATGCAGAACCTTTGCTGTGCCAACTGCGCAGCAAAGATGGAGCGCAGCATCAAGAAGCTGGAAGGCGTTGACAGTGCAAACATTGCATTCATGACGCAGAGGCTCACCATTGAGACGGAAGAGGACATAGATGAAATATTGGAGAAAGCACAGAAAATCGTTTCTAGGATTGAAAAGGATTGCAAGATCATAAAATGAAGAAAGATATCATAAAGATCGCAGCAGCAGCAGCCCTTCTGATGACCGGGCTCCTGACAGATGGAATTATTTCGCTTGTCATCTTCATCCTTGCATATCTTGCTGCAGGCGGCGAAACATTGGTTACAGCAGGAAGAAATATCATTCATGGACAGGTCTTTGATGAAAATTTCCTGATGACAGCAGCAAGCCTTGGAGCCATGGCACTTGGAGAATACGAAGAGGCCATAGGCGTCATGCTGTTCTATCAGGTTGGAGAAATGTTTGAGGATTATGCAGTGGACAGATCCAGAAAGTCCATTGCAGGGCTCATGGACATCTGCCCGGATACTGCAAGAATTCTCAGAGATGGAGAAGAAGCGGTCGTAGATCCCTATGATGTAAAAATGGGAGACCTGATTCTCATCCGGCCGGGAGAGAAAATTCCTCTGGACGGAATCGTAAGGGAGGGAGCATCATCTGTAGATGCATCCGCGCTTACAGGAGAATCCATCCCAAAGGATGTTTCAGAAGGAGATAAAATTATATCGGGCTGCATTAACATGACAGGAATGCTGAAAGCTGAGGTTACCAGTGAATTTGAGGAATCGACAGTAAACAGGATTCTTGAACTTGTTGAAAATGCTGCATCGGCGAAAGCGCCGGTTGAAAACTTCATCACACGCTTTGCAAGAGTATATACACCGATTGTTGTATTCAGCGCATTGGCACTTGCACTGATTCCGATTCTGTTTCTTCATCTAGATGCGGGCACCTGGATTTACAGGGCATGCCTGTTTCTGATTGTATCCTGCCCTTGCGCTCTGGTTATTTCGGTTCCGATGAGTTTTTTCAGCGGAATCGGCGCGGCATCGTCAAAAGGTGTATTGATCAAGGGAGGAAACTATCTTCAGGTTCTTGCAGATCTTGACACCATCATGCTGGATAAGACAGGAACGCTGACAAAAGGCGAGTTTGTCATTTCAGAGATCTGTTCAGAGAGAGAAGATTTTCTGAAACTGGCAGCATCCCTAGAAAAGAACTCCAACCATCCAATAGCAGCATGCATTACCGGCGCATACCGCGGAGCGCTCTACGATGTAGAGACTTTTGAAGAGATTGCAGGAAAAGGTCTTTGCGGCAGAATTTCCGGCAAGAGATATTATGCCGGAAATGAGAAACTGATGAAGGAGCTTGGAATGGAAGTGGAAGCGGATGTGACTTCTGTCTTTATTTCCTGCGAGGATGAATATCTGGGGCAGATAAAGGTAAAGGATGTGCTGAAGGCTGAGGCAAAGGAAGCCGTTTCACAGCTGAAAGACATGGCAGGAAGAGTTGTGATGCTTACCGGTGATAATGAAAAAGCCGCTTCTCTTGCTGCAGAAGAAGCAGGCATTGCAGAATATTACGCGGAGCTGCTTCCTGCAGACAAGGTTTCCCTTGCAGAAAAGATCATCAAAGAATCCGGCGGCAGATGCGCATTTGCAGGGGATGGCATCAATGATGCGCCTGTAATTGCAAGAGCAGATCTGGGCATTGCCATGGGAGGGCTTGGCTCTGCAGCAGCCATGGAAGCCGCGGACGTTGTCATCATGGACGACGACATATCCAAGATTTCCCTTGGAATACGCATTGGAAAGAAAACTTTAAGAATCTGTAGAGAGAATATTGTATTTGCCATAGGAATCAAAGTCATTGTTCTCATCCTTGGCGCACTTGGACTTGCGACCATGTGGGCCGCAGTATTTGCAGATGTGGGAGTTGCCATTCTGGCAATATTAAATGCAATGCGTGCATTGCGGATCAATCAGTAAGAGAGAGGGCTACCCTCTCTCTTTTGCTGGTTGGTTAATCTTCTTCGTGATGGAGCAGTTTCTGGTAGGTCAGATCCATTCCGATGGCGCCAAGAGGTGCCGTAAGGATGATGGAAAGCACTGCAACGGAAAGCACGATATTTCCGCAGGAAAGCCCCATGGAAAGAGGCACGCCCCCAATGGCGGCCTGTACGGTCGCCTTTGGTATGTATGCGATGACGCAGAAGATTCTTTCTTTGCGATTCAGATCTGTTCCCATCAGAGAAATGAAAACACCGATGGAACGGAATATAAGACCGATCAGAATCATGATCAGAGCGCCAAGGCCGGCCCCTAATGTGTATCGGATATCTACGGCAGCGCCAACCAGTACAAACAGGATGACTTCTGCAGCCAGCCAAAGTTTGCCATACTTTTCAGCAAGTCTGGCGGATACGCTTTCGGGGGCTTTTTTTGTTATCATCATGGCCATGCTCATGACTGCCAGAAGTCCGGAGACTGCGATATAAGGCTTCAGCCAGGTTTCAATGGCCATGAGAAGAAGCGCCGTGCCCAGGACAACAATCAGCTTCATGGTATTTCGTATTTCAATGTTTTTCTGGAACGCCCATTCAAAATAGGAAGCAAGAAGCCAGCCGGCAGCAAGTCCCAGCAGAATGCCAAGAACAATGGAGATTGGAATTCCTGCAAAATCCATGGCATTTGCTCTGCCCCCCGCTTCCATGCTGATAAAAGCATAGAAAAGAACAATGACAAACACATCATCCAGGGAGGCACCCGCAATCATGAGCTGCGGAATCCTTTTGTCTGTTCCGTAACGGTCTGTCATGAGCTGGTCCATTTTCGGAATGACGACAGCCGGCGATACGGCGCCCAATACTGCCCCGATGATGGCAGCCTGCAGCCTTGTAACCGGAAGAAAATATGGTGCCAGCAGGAAAAAAGCAAGAAGCTCCAAAGTGGCAGGGACAAATGAAAGCATGATGGCCGGTCTTCCGACTCTCTTCAGATCTGCGAGGCTCAGCGAAAGACCTGCTTTGATCAGAATGATTACCAGTGCCAGGCTTCGAAGTTCCGATGAAATGCCAAGAATGGAAGCGTCGAGAAGGTCCAGAACATAGGGACCAAGAACGATTCCGGTTGCAAGCATTCCAATGATTCTTGGAAGCCGGATTCTCTTACAGATGCCGGCCATGGAGATGCCGATCAGAAAAATGAGTGCCAGAGATGTTAACATGTGAGGCTCCTTTCGTTCAGGCGCAAAAAAAGAATGACGCCTATATACAATAATAAAAAATATATAGAAGTCATCAGCTGGATAGCGGTTTCAGTTAAAACTGCGGGAGAACCTCATTCCCGATTCATATGTACCATTGTATCGGAAACGTAATCCATTTTCAAGAGAAAACTTGCTGAAAATGATGTTTGAGAAACAACAACTATCTATAGATAAAAGGAGTATGGTATACTTGTATCAGGTATCAGAAGAAAGGAAAGGTCATGAAAAAGAAATTAGCTTTAATTCTATCAATAATCCTTGTGCTGACAACAGTAACGGCATGCGGTTCCTCAGAAAGCGGAGATGAAAACAATGCAGGTGCAGATAAAAGCGGCAGCCGCATCATCACCGATTCACTGGAAAGAGAAGTGGAAGTGCCAGAATCTGTAGAGCGGATTGCGCCGTCGGGCGCCATTGCAGAAATGGTGCTGCTTTCTCTTGCACCGGATAAGCTGGTGGGTCTTGCAAATGCACCATCGAAAGAGCAGGCAGTGTATTATCCCGGAAAATCTGCAGAGCTTCCGGTCTTTGGACAGTTCTATGGCAAGAAATCCAATCTGAATCTGGAGGCGCTGATGGAAGCAGATCCTCAGCTGATTGTAGACATTGGTGAAATAACAGATTCCACAAAAGAGGATATTGAAGCCATTGAGAAACAGACAGGAATACCGGTTCTGTTCATAGAGGGCAGTCTGGAACGGATGCCATCCTGCTACAAGGTGCTCGGTTCGCTTCTTGGCGTAGATGAGAGAGCTGCTGAACTCAGTGCATATATCAGGAAAACCGTAAATGAGGCACAGAAAAAAGCAGAAAATATTACAGAAAAAGTAACAGTATATTATGGAACCGGCCCTGACGGACTCGCCTGCAATGCAGCAGGTTCAGCGCAGGCAGATGTTCTGGATCTGATTGGTGCCGAGAATGCCATTCAGGTTCCGGAAAACGAAATTACAAGCAAGAATGGCGGGACCATCATTTCCATGGAAGAGCTGTACAAGGCAGATCCGGATGTCATCATCGTAACCGATCAGGCAGCATATGACAGCATGTCCGGAGAGGAATGGCAGAAGCTTTCGGCAGTCCAGACCAATCAGTATTATGAGATTCCAACGCTCCCCTTCTGCTGGATGAGCGGACCGCCTTCTGTCAATAGAATCCTGGGAATCTGGTGGCTGGGATACATGTGCTATCCGGAGCTATATAACCTGAACATGATTGCAAAGACGCAGGAATTCTACCAGCTGTTCTGGGATTATGACATGTCAGAAGAGGAAGCAGAAGAAATGCTTCAGAATTCAGCATTGAAATGGTAAGGAAAAGACGAGAAGACCATAGACGATTCCAATGGTCTTCTGTTTGCGTGCTTGTATTGAAATAATGATCTTTCAGAAGGGGCGCCCAGTTCAGGGGAGGAAGAGTTGCCCCCATATTCTGAAAGTGTAAGGATTAATAATCGTCTTGTTAGGAGAGACCTTCGACGATTACCATCATATTTCACCATTGATTATAGCGGAAGAATCTTAATATTATATAAAAGAAAACATAATTTGGGATAAAATCCAAAGTCTGTGATACAATGGAACCAGAAGCAGGAGGTTGTTTTCATGAAAGAATACCGAAGGAACATGTCGAAAAGTTCAAAAGTGTTATGGACCATCATTCTTGTTCCATTTCTGATTGTAGTATTTCCGGGAGTATTATTCTTTCAGGACATGACAGAACCAAGAATTTTCGGATTTCCTTTCATTTATGGATTTGTCATGATCTGCTGGCTGGTTCAGACAGTAGCCATTGCAGTGGCAACAGCAACAAATTGGGGAGAAAAAAAGCCGAAGAGAAAAAAAGGCGGTTCAGACCCAACAGAAGCATAAGTTCAGCATTCGGAGATGGATTTCCGGATGCTTTTTCTTTGGATGCGGACATGAAAAACCTCCCGGATCAATGGGACGGGAGGCGGAATGGCCGGTTATTTTGCATCAAACAGATGATGATCAAATTTGTATCCGATGCCGCGGATATTCAGAATGTATTTATATCCGTTCTTGTTGTTTTCGATTTTCCTTCTGAGATTGCTCATGTAGACCATAATGGTATTGCGGTCGCTATCCAGCGTTTCTTCTTTCCATACGATTTCAAACAGCTGGTCTGCGCTGTAGATTCTCTTTGGATTTTTAATCAGAAGCTGTAGGATGTTGAATTCTTTTGCTGTTAGAGAAATCTTTTCTCCATCCACATATACCTCGCGCACAGTCTCATTTACAAGCAGGCCGGGAGCTTCATAGATGACATCCTCATCCTTCTCCTCCACAGTTCCTGAGATTTCTGTTCTTCTGAGGTTTGCCTTTACTCTGGCAACCAGTTCACCCGGGAAGAACGGTTTTGTGATATAGTCATCACCACCGACGGAAAGTGCGATAATCTTGTCGATTTCCTGCTCTTTGCAGCTCAGGAAAATAATCGGCATGGTATTTGATTTTCTAACCTGTGTACAGAAATCTATTCCGTTCATGTCCGGCAGCATGACATCCAGGAGAATAAGATCCGGCGGTGTTTTGCTGTTTATGATATTTTCTGCCTGTGCACAGTTTTCTGCATCCATCACTTCAAAGCCTTCATTTTCAAGATAAAGTCTTACCAGATCGATAATGCTGCGCTCGTCGTCAACAACTAGAATTCTTTTTCCCATGGTTAATAATTCCTTTCTTCAATATATAGCGGGATTGTGACGATGAAAGTTGTGCCGTTTAATGCGTCACTTGTAACATCAATGTTCCCGTTATGCGCCTCGATAATCTCTTTGGAAAGAGTAAGACCAAGGCCGCTATTATTTTCGCTTGCGGATTTATGTCCTTTATCTACCCTGTAGAAACGGTCAAACAGATGAAGCAGATCGGATTCAGATATGACAGAGCCAAAATTGGTAATGGAGAATTTGAAATTCTCTTTTTTTCTGTCGATGAAGAATTTGATCGACATGCTTTTGTTTGGATTGGTATATCTTAGCCCGTTTGAAAGAATGTTGGTAAATACCTGATCCACTCTGTCAAGGTCGGCAATGATGAAATAGGACTCCAGCTCCTTTTGATCCGAAGACATCGAGAACTCAATGCCCTGATGCTGGCCGTCATATTGATGACGCTTCCATAATTCAGAAGCGAATGAATCACAGTCGTACATCGAAAACTCAAAAGAATACTGGTGTGTTTCCAGTTTTGAAAGCTGCACCAGGTCGCTGATGAGTCTGTTGAGCGTAATGGACTTGGTATAGATGGTTTCAAGCATGATTTTTTTCTGCTCTTCCGACAGATTCAGATCATCTTTCAGCGCGCTCGAAAAACCAAGGATAGATGCAATCGGTGTCTTCAGTTCATGAGATACATAGGAAAGCAGTGTATCTCTGCTCTGTTTTGCCTGCAGCATCTGCTGCTGCGCTTCCTGTGATTCTGTAATGTCACGGATGATTGCTTCAACAAGGTTCTTTCCCTGATCATTCGGAACTCTTTTTACCGTTACGTCACACCAATGCATGTTTCCTTCTGTATCGTAAGCTCTGACAACCGCATTTCTTTCACGAAGCCGGTTCTTGCGGCTGAACAGGAAATCGAAAGTCTTCCAGTCGTCCGGATGAACAAAGGTGACAAAAGCATGCGTATCGTTATATACGGTTTCCTCTGAAATGCCCAGAATTGTTGAGATGGACGGCGAAATATATTTCAATTCCGGACTTCCACCGGGCTCAACCAGCATCATGATGTCTGAAGCATTTTCCGTTATGGTCTGGAAGATATGCTCTGCAGAGTATAATTTGTTCTGTGAGCGTCTAAACGCAATGATGATCAGAACAAAGTTCAGGATGTTGGAATAAAGAATCTCAGAGATGAAGTATAGATAAACATCTTCGATTCCATGGTTGATTGCAAGCATGGAAACTGCTGCTTTTCCAAGTCCCCAGGTGAGGAAGAAAAAGCTCAGGATGATCTTTTCCCGCAATGAAATGTCCCAGTACCGGAACAGAACCGCTGCGATGATAACGGAAAGCAGCGCCATATATGCCAGAGTCGGCAGGTATGTAGATACCGTTGTAAAATTGAATATCAAGCCAACAGCGGCCCATATGGATATGTATAAGGAGAACCGCAGCCATACTGTCGGTATTTTCTTTCCTGCAAATGAATAAAATGCATAGAGTAGAAGCAGTATGTTGTATATGTCGAACAGTCCCCTGATACTGATCAAATCCTTGTTTTCGCTTCCAACGCCCAGCAGCAGAAACGACAAGCTAAAGGAATAGAGTATCCATGACAACCCCTGATAAAGCAGATAGCGTTCACGGCCTTTGGCATACATGTAGAAATACAATATGCTGTAGACCATTGTGAAGGCTATGTAAAACACAAATACTATTAAAAATGGTGCCATAGTAAAACCTTTCTTTGCTCTTAATTCTACCTTAAAGATGGGTGTCTTGCATAGTATATTCTTATAACTTATGATAAAATTAAGATAAAATTTTTAGCAAATGGAAGGAAATGCAGGAAAGGAGAGAGAAAATGAGTATCGCAACACCATATCTGATGCAGATTTTTGTATTAATATTCATCCCTCTTGTTCTTGCAGAAATAGCAAAGAAGAAATTCACCTATACGCTGGAAGATTTTTTTCTTCAGAGCAGAAGCATGAACAGCATCATGGCGTTTTTCACCATCTCTGCAACATGGATCAGCTCCTATGCACTGCTTGGCTCGGCAGGGAATTATTATTCCTCGGGGCCGGCCAATATGATTTCTTTTGCATGGAGCGTACTTTTTGGACTTCTTTTCTATGTACTTGGAAAAAGAATCTGGTTCATCTCCAGAAAAGCGTCATATATCACCATTACGGACTTCTTTAATGACATCTATAGAAACCGGCTGCTATCTGCAACCGTTACGACCGTTCTGCTGGCATTCAGCCTTCCCTATCTGATTCTTCAGCTTCATGGAGGGGCATTCATCATAGAAAAGGCAACCCAGGGAGTCATTCCCTATGCTGCAGCAGGCTTAATTTTTTACCTGATTATCATGATTCAATTGTGGTCCGGCGGAATGAGAGCCATTGCCATGTCGGATATTTATTTTACCACCATGATTATCATAGCCATGCTTCTGACGGCCGTCCTGTTTTTCCGGGATGCAGGGTCTGCAGCGGCCTGCTTTGATGCTGCTGCAACGGCGGGAGGAGAAGATTTCTTCAAGCTTGGCGGCATCATGGAAGATAATTCTGTCATATGCTGGATTGCCCTGTTTTTCATTGTTCCGTTTGGCGTATACATGAGCCCTGCCATGTGGGCGAAGACATTTGCGGCGCGGGACGGTGAAATGTTTAAAAAGCTGCCGCTTGTCATTGCAGCGCTTTCCATTATTTTTCTGGGACCGATTTTTGCCGGCACTTCTGCAAAAGGAGCAGGCATTGCAACCAGCAATCCGGATAATGTATTCATTGTAGCAATCATGAATCAGAACATTCCGGTTGCTTTTGCAATTTTCATATTCTTTGGCATCGCAGCGGCATCATTTTCCACATCCAACTCGCAGATTCATTCTTTTGCTGCCATTGCCACCATGGACATCTACCGGAAGCATTTTAACACCCAGGCATCAGACCGGCAGCTGGTCAAGGTAGGACGATGGTTCATGCTGATCATTTCCATTTTTGCTTATGTTGTCATGCTGTTCCATAAGGCAAGCATTGCGCAGATGGCAATCATCAGCCTGTCCGGGACAACGCAGCTGATCGTTCCTGTCATAGGCGCCCTGTTCTGGAGAGAGTCCAATCCATATGCGGCAGTCTATGGAATCTGGGCAGGAGAAATCATCATGATGGTTCTGATCATAGCGGCGGACATTCCGACTGCAATCAGCGGTTTGATTGGATTTGTCATTAACATTGTTATTTTTCTTGCCGGAAGCATGCTGCAAAAGAAGGATCGTTTCGTTATGGAAAAAATATCACGGTACATGGACGATTACAGAATGGCGTTCCTTCCACCGAAATTTTAGAATAAAAACAGATAGTTTTAAGTTTGTTTTAAGATTCAGGGTATATACTGTCCTCAATGAAGAAGAGAGATATTTTTATGTGTGTTGGATTTAGAAGAAAAGAACCTTTCTAATTGTGTGTGTAAAAAGAATCTACATAGTAGGTTCTTTTTATTTCTTTTGAAAAAAATCCCGGATGGACCGGGATTTTACTTTTCTTCCATGGAATATTCAAGCTGACGTATTTTTCCCTGCACCAGCTCCTCTGTGAAATAGACCTGTCCGCATTGCGGACATCTGGGAACCTTATGAGAAAAATGCTTTTCCAGATAGGTAAATTTTGCTTCGATTTCCTCAAGAGGAACATTGCATCTTTTGCAGATCAGTTTATTCTCACTCATGTCTACCTCCCTGAAGACTGGCCTCTTCGAGAAAGTATTCCAGTTTCTGAACATATCCTTCTCTCAGCGCTTCTGAAACATATACTCTGCCGCATGCGGGACATCTGGGGGTTTTCAGAGTTCCGTTCTTTCCAAGATAGGAAAAAGTCAGTTCCCGCATTTCAAGAACCTGATTGCAGCGGCTACAGATCATCTTCGATTCTTCTGCCATTCCATACCGCCTCCAGTTCAATCTTAATTCTATGGGAATATGCGTTGATTACCTCAAATGTTCTTTCGCCGGCTTTTCTGTACTCCACCCAGTATGTGGCATGGCCGATCTGAAGATAGCCGGTCAGCGTTCCGGTCTCTCCATTGATTACCGTACGTCCTGTGCGTTCCAGAAATTCAATGGTTTCTGCAACCTCATCTTCAAAAATCCGCTTGCGGCTCAATTCTTTTTTCATCTCGTCCGAAATGATTAGGGTCAGATCGGATCTGCGGCTGTTTGTTTCCATGGTTTCATCAAAGAACAGATGCAAGATGGTCTTTTTCAGATCCACTCTGTTCTGCTGCCTTTCTGTAATGGTATATAGACCTGCCTGGCATTCTTCCGGCGTTCTTTCTTTTCTTGCCATATGCTCTTCTTCCCCGAAATCCTTATACAGCAGGTCGAGAACATGTACGGCATCCTTTCCTCTGGAAAGGAAAGTATCTCTGCAGTTGATGCAGTATGTCACATATGGAAGGTTGCTCTCTTTGATTCGTTCGTCGGCAACATATGCGGCATATTTAGGATCGGCAATGATGCCGTGACCGCCTGCGCCGCAGCATTTCGCTTCTCTGCTGTTTTCCGGAAGCTCCTCCAGCTCTGCGCCCATGGTTGAGACAATGTCCCGGACGGCTTTTTTGATTCCCGCATCATTTCGGGATGCACAGGAATCAAATACTGCATAAGGAGTATGTACGCAGTTTCCTACGATGTTCCATTCGGCGAAGATTTCATACAGTGAGATTACCGGAATTTCAGGAAGATGTTCTTTAAATTCCTTGATACAGGTAGGACAGGCGAGAATCATGGTTGGCCTGCCGATGGAATCCCATTTTTTCCGGATATCTGCAAGGATTTCCTGATACCGTTCGTCATCGCCTGCCCAGCTTGCGGAAATTCCGCAGCACTGAAGGAAGATTGCCGTATCCGGGTATTGCTGAACAAGGGATTCATATGCAAGAACGACTTCTTCCGGCTCTGATGCTCCCAGCTGGCAGCCCGGGAAGAATGCATATCTGGCCTTGTCAAATCCGTTCGGAATGCGTACAAGAGAAGCTTCACCATTTGCCTGCTCCATGTCCCGCAAAAAGAAATCATGGAAAGCCCATGGCATTTTACCCTGACGGTGCATTTTCTGTCTTCCGACCATGAAGAGGGTGTCCATGTCGATTTCTTCCGGACAGGTTTCTGCACATAGTCCGCACTGGTTGCATAAGGACATCAGTCTTTTGGCCGGAGTTGCCTTCAGTTCCGTTTTCCCCTCCAGTGTAGTTGCAACCACCTCGTCTCTCACGCGGAGAGGCATTTTGTTAAAATATTTTAAAAGGTCGCATTTTCCTACGCATATTTCACAGCTGCATGCAAAGCATCTTCCGGCTTCTTCTGCAGCCTCTTCTTTTGTATAGATTTCTCCTGCAGGAATAACCTTCGGCTTTTCGCTGGACATGTCCACAATGCCGTCGCACATCCTGGAGGGGATTCTGCTGTCCGGATAATATGGATTCTTTGTCATGAGATAATTGTCGATGACGGTACCAATCCACAGCCCGTTGGCCAGCGCATAGGCAGGCTTCAGACCCAGCAGCTCTCCGCCGGCAAACCAGGCGATTCCATTCATGATCCTGACATTTTTATCTCCATATTCATTTTCTGCGCCCCGGATTCCAAAGTCCGGACCGTCTTTTCCGGTAGCCACATAAACAGCATCAAAACCGCTGAGCATGTCGGCAGAGGTGATTTCCGCATTGGTTCTGACTTCATATTCCTGATACATCAGCTGATCTTCCAGATCCTTCTGAAACATTTCCGGGTCCAGAAGATTCCATAGATTTCCGCCGAGGTGGTCTTCTTTTTCGAAAACAGTGACATCATATTTCTTTCTGGACAGACGGAGCAGAGCGCCAAGACCGGAGATTCCGCCACCGATAATGGCAATCTTTCCGTTTTTCTTTGGAATGTTATAGTCTATGGGCGTCTGATCCTTTGTCAGCATGCATGCTGCCTTTTCGATTCCGAGGATGTCTACAGGCTCCTGCATCGGGCAGGCATTCATACATGGCGCATCACAGAGCGCAGAGGCGATTTTAGGAAAACCGACGGAATCCCGGTATGTCCGGAAGGCAGCCTTCATGCTTCCGCGCTTTGCTTTTTCCATGAATTTTTTCTGGTCCAGACGGAAAGGACATTCGGTCACGCAATATGGCCGTTCTCCTTCAAGACAGTCTTCAAATTTCTTAAGATAATCTGTATTCATAAATGTTCATTTCTCCTTGTTTTACTCCTTCATTATACCATAGAGCGCGCAAAGGTTATAGACATATTGTGGGATTTCCGTGAAGCAGACAATTATTGTTGGCGAAACAACAATATGAAATGAAAGAAGGGATATACTGTATGGTGTTATGAAAGAAAAAAAGATTGGAATAAAGTTTATCATATTAATCGCAGTATTCATTGTCACCTTCTTTGGGTCCTTTATGATTGGAAGATACAGCATAGAGCCGGGGGAACTGATCCGGATTCTTTTATCCCGGGTGATGGAAGTGAAGCAGACCTGGAGTGACCAGGCGGAAACGGTGCTTTTTCATATCCGTCTGCCTAGAGTTGCAGCAGCGGCAATGATTGGGGCGGCCCTATCCATTGCCGGCGTATCCTACCAGGGAATGTTCCAGAATCCAATGGTCTCTCCGGATATTCTTGGAGCAAGCTCCGGCGCAGGTTTTGGTGCAGCCCTTGCCATCCTTCTGGGATTTGGCTATGCAGGAATCTCCATTCTCGCCTTTGTTATCGGGCTTGCGGCCGTTCTTCTTGCCTATGTCATTTCACGGATGAGCAGAATCAATCCGACACTTGCCATGATTCTGGCAGGAATGATGATTGGAGCCCTGTTTACATCCTGTACATCGTTTGTGAAACTGGTGGCAGATACGCAGCAGGAACTTCCGGAAATCACATATTGGCTGATGGGTTCTCTGGCATCCATTAAGCAGGCGGACGTAGCTTTTATTCTATTCCCGATGATTGCAGGGTCTGTACCGCTTTTTCTTCTGAGATGGAGAATGAATCTTCTTACAGTGGGAGAAGAAGAGGCAATGGCAATGGGAATCAATACAAAAGCGCTGAGCCTGATTGTAATCATCTGTGCAACGCTGCTTACCGCAAGCTCTGTTGCTGTTTCCGGCCTGATCGGCTGGGTAGGACTGGTGATTCCGCATTTCTGCAGAATCATATTCGGATATGATTATCGGAGGCTGATCCCTGCATCCGCATTCTTCGGCGCTGCATTCCTGATGATTGTGGATAATATTGCAAGGGTTGCGACAACGGCGGAGATTCCCCTTGGAATTCTCACTTCCTTTGTGGGTGCACCAATCTTTGTATACCTGATTCTGAAAGGTGGTGTGTTCCGTGAGAATTAGAACGAAAAATCTTTATTTTTCCTATGGAACCCATCCGATTCTGAAGGATATGGACTTCCGTGCCCATGAAGGAAGTCTGGTAGCGGTTCTGGGACCAAATGGAGCAGGAAAATCCACGCTTTTCAAATGTATCCTGGGATTTCTGAAGGGATATGAAGGAGAAATTCTCATAGATGATGTAGATATCCGCAGCATGACAAGAACGGAGATTGCGAGAAAAGTTGCATATATTCCGCAGCAGGTGGCACCGGTATTTGATTATCCGGTGCTGGACATGGTGCTGATGGGAACAACCGGAAATCTGGGGATTCTCCAGTCTCCGAAGGAAAAAGAAATAGAAGAAGCTTATGCTGCTCTGAGGGAGCTGGGCATTGAGCATCTGGCAGATAGAGGGTTTGCCAGAATTTCCGGCGGAGAACGTCAGCTGGTTCTCATTTCCAGAGCGCTGGTACAGAAGGCAAAGGTGATTATCATGGATGAGCCGACAGCCAATCTGGATTACGGAAACCAGTTCAGAGTCATGAATAAAGTGAAGAAGCTGACGGAGGACGGATATACCATCATTTTATCTACCCATAATCCGGAACATGCTTTGCTGTTTGCAGACAAATGCTTTGTCATCCAGGAGGGCGAATTTGTTTCGGCAGGCTCCTCGGAAGATGTTCTGAATGAAGAGATGATGCGAAAGTTATATGGTGTGGATGTTGAAATTCTGAGAACCCAAAGAAATGGTGAAGAGGCCAGGGTTTTTGTTCCCCTGGGAACGGCAGACGGGTTGTAAAAAAGATAATATTACCAGATAAAAAGTGTGCAGGAGATCTTTCAGGCCTACACACTTTTGTTTTTCTCTATGAAATTTCACGTTCAATGTTTTCTTCAAAATGAATAAGATCTTCCATGGTCCAGATTTCAATATCGTCTTCTTCACATTCTGCTTTTGCATCTGCCTGAATCCCTTTTAGAGCAATGATGGTTCCGGCATGAAGATTCTCATCATGCGCTTCCTGTTCAAACTGAATGACATCCTTTTTTGTAAGAGCGCCTTTATGGGAGACATACAGGGCGAAATCTCTTCCATTGGGATTGTCATAGGTAAGAGAGACATATCCGTTATTGACAGCTGCAGAAGGAAGGCCGTAGGAATTATTCATACTGACAAGTTCCTTGACAATTTCGTCCTTGGTTGCATTTTTCCAGAAGGAAAGGTCCTTTCTTCGCTTCCAAGCCTGAAAATCATAGAGCGCTTCTGCATATTTTACAAGATGATTGTAATCTTCCTTCTGTTCGCATGTTTCACTTCTGATTTCTGAAATCTGCCGGTCTATTTCTGCGATGGCCTGCCGGTATTCCCTGTCTCCTGCATTTACTTTTCTGAAATAGATGATGAAAAATACCAGAGCGGCAGCAATAAGCGCGCCTAAGATGATCCAGTTTCTGTGTTCGCCGGCAAAGATTCCATATCCGAGGGCAGCAATGGCAAGGCCCCAGCTGATCCAGGATTCCCGGGTCTTTTCCGGAAGGAATTTCGTTTTTACTTTTACGGGTCTTTGTTTTTCCAGGCTGTTGATCCGTATTTCCTGGTTATTCATGAATTTGGTATATTCTCTGTAAATCTCGTTGATATCCTTTCCTTCCAGCTGAAAGTCTGAAAGAGAAGGTTCTTTATCTATCCATTCCGGAGAGAGTTTTCTTTCCGGAGGCTGAGCATTCAGCAGTGTTTTCAGAGCGTCTTTTGCCTTTGCCATGTTCTTTCCTCCAAGGTTGTTTATATTACGATTCTACCATAAAACAGGAAAAGATTTTAGAAATCTTAAGAATTTACTTCAGAAAATATTTAGAACCTCCGGTTATACTGTAAATATGAAAGAAGAGTATTGTGAAAGGGCTCCGTGCAGTCGTAAGTGTTGCATGGTGCTCTGTTTTGCGATATATTTAAAGAAACAGAAAGGAGTAAGCAGATGAGTGAAAAAGATCAGATTGAAATTCTTCTGGTGGAAGATGATGAAGATATACGGGAAGGCATCCGAATCCTTCTGGAAAGTGAAGGCTATGTGATCCGTGAAGCGGGAGATGGCCTTTCGGGGCTGAAACTCCTGAAGCCGACCACAGACCTGGTGGTTCTGGACATCATGATGCCGGGAATGAATGGCCTTCGGGTATGCGAAGAAATTCGAAAGAAGTCCAACGTTCCGGTTCTGTTCCTTACAGCAAAGGCACAGGAATCGGACAAGCTGATCGGCCTCATGGCAGGCGGAGATGATTATCTTACAAAGCCGTTTTCATATTCTGAGCTATTGGCAAGGGTAAAAGCTCTTGTCAGGAGATATAACATATATAGAGGGAGAAGCATCGAAGAAGAAAAAAATGGTTCGGAAGAGGACTATATCGTTTCGGGCAATCTTTCGGTTCACAAAAAATACAACGAAGTGAAAGTTGACGGCGTGGAGCTTGCCCTAACAGAAAAAGAATATGGAATTCTGAAAATGATGATGGAACATCCGGGCAGAGTGTTTTCGGCACAGAATCTGTATGAAGCAGTATGGGAAGAGAAATTCCTGTATAACTGCAACAGTACGGTAATGGTCCATATACGAAACCTGAGAATAAAAATAGAGGAAGACCCGCAGAATCCGAAGAAAATCTGTACGGTATGGGGAAAGGGGTATCGATTTGAGAACTAAATTCGACTGGAGAAAATCGGTATACCGTGAAATGGGAGTTTTCCTGGTCATCTCCTTTCTGGCAGCCGGCGTCTTCTTTTTACTCATGTCCTTTGGCGCATCGTTTGTTCTGGAGAAGTATGAACAGAACATGCAGCCGACAGGAGTACAGATTCAGAAAATGGAAGGCTTCAGGAATGAGCTGGTAGGAGAAATCGAAAAAGGGACATTACAGCTGGATGATCCGGACTCGTTCCTTTTCTGGTCGCAGAAACATATGGATGTTGATTTCTCCATAAAGACGGAAGAACAAGAGCCGATCTACTGTTCAGAAACAGGATCTTCAGAAATTGTGCCGCTGCAGGGCAGTGCCTGGGAGCAGCGCTATACCTTTCAGTATGCGGGAAAAGAATATGAACTTCACGTTTATCAATACTGGGAGGGAGATGAGATGTCAGCAAACCTGGTTCTCATTCTGGTCCTGATTCTTTCATTCTTTGTCTTTTTTGCAGTATTTCTGTCAGGGGTGCGGCGAAAGACCAGGTATCTCGACCAGCTGAGCCAGGAAGTAGAAATCCTGGAAGCCGGAAATCTGGATCTTGAGGTAACCATTCACGGAAGAGATGAGATTGCAGAGCTTGCCAGAGGGCTTGAATCCATGAGAAAATCCTTCAGGCAGCAGGTTGAGGAGATAGACAAGCTTTCAGAAGAGAATTATACGATAGTAACGCAGATGTCTCACGATCTGAGATCGCCGCTTACAGCAATATCTCTATACGCCGATATTCTCGAAAACAACGATAATCTGACGGATGAGCAGAAAAAGGAATATCTCGGAAAAATCACAAAGAAAGTGCAGCATATGAAGGAGCTTTCCGAACATCTGCTGAAATATTCCGAAGAACAGAGGGAAGAAGCCGTCATTCTGGAAAAAGCAGAGATTGGCCAGTTCTTCTACGAAGAGCTTTCAGATTTCTGCAGCTATCTTCTGGAGCAGGGATTCCTGCTGGAGACCAGTCTGAACTGGGAGGAAGGAAAGGTATATGTAAACCGGGAAGCTGTCAGCCGTGTGCTGAACAACATTTCTTCCAACCTTCTGAAATATGCAGACCGGATGCTACCGGTATATATTACAAGCAGTTCGGATGAGGACTTCTTTATTCTGGAATTCAAAAACAGCATTGACCATGGAGAGCGGCTGGTTACAGGAAATGGAATCGGGCTTTTCAGTGTGGATGAGATGATGAAGAACATCCAGGGAGATACGGATATTTCCGGAGATGAAGATGTATTTTCTCTGATGCTGAAATTCAGAAAAGTGAAATAAGGACAGATGGTCTTATGCAGAAAAATACCCGGGTCATTGACCCGGGTATCATTGTCTAGAATATCATCCTATTTGTATTCAAGGTCTAAGTCCTTTGCAGGATATCCAAGATCCGGCTCTGTTGGAGGGTCAAGGATTGGTTCCCAAGTCTCTGCCTTGTCTGCAGGGAACATGTCGTCGAATAAGTCAACCATAGGATTGTTCTTGATGAATTCCATTTCTTCATAGAAGTCTGAACCTAAGAAGTACTTCTTAGGGATGTTAGGGTTAGGTTCGCCCTTAGCCTTTGCATCAAGACCGGCCTTGATCTTTTCAGGAAGTGCTGGAATTTCGTGGATTCTTACACCTGTTGCATTGTAGATTGCGTTGATTACTGCCATATGTCCGCCGGACTGGAATGCTTCGGAAGCTCCGCCAGATCCGTAAGGGTTCGTATCTCTAGGTGTGCACATATGAATCAGATTGAAGTTGTCAGGGATATCCTTGATCTGAGGGATACCGGCACCAATAATGTTGGACGCCTTCTTAACATCATCATAGTTTTCTGAAAGTGCAAATCCGATGGAGTGAGATAATCCGCCGTAAGCCTGACCGTCTACTGCAGCAATGTTACCGATTACGCCAACGTCATCGATACACCAGTAGCCGATAACTGTAGCCTTGCCGGTTGCAGCATCTACTTCAACTTCTGCAATTGTGAAGCAGTATGTGAATGCTGGAGTAGGGTTACCCTTACCAGTGTTCGGGTCAAGATACTTAAGAGTCATATCTTCAGGGTTGTTGTACTGGTATTCATACTTTGTAGGAATGTTTTCAGCAACCATTTCAGCATGTGTTCTGTATGTTCCGTCTTCCTTTCTCATTGCATCCATGAGCTGGTTTGCTGCTACTTCAACAGCCTTTGAGTTCATGTAGTGCTGTCTTGAGGATGCTGTTGCACCGGAGTCCGGACAGAACTTGGAGTCATTCTGAATCAGAACGATGTCATCTGGAGTAACCTTCAGTGGCTTGAATGCTTCAAGCATGATCATCAGAGAACCGATGTCTCCGCCCTGACCCTGATCCTGCCATGTGTTATAGTTAGCGATTCTTCCATCTTCAAGAAGTTCAACGGCAATTGTACACTGGTCGAAGATACCTTCTGTAACATTGTAGCCGCCCCATGAAATACCAACGCCTCTCATCTTTTCAGGTGTGGATTCCTTTTCGCATCTAGCCTTTACTTCTTCATAGATTGGTCTGATTCTATCCATCATGGCTGTCATTGGATATTCTCTGAACGGATACTGGTTGATATTTGTATCTCCAGGCTGAGCAACGTTGATGTATCTGAATTCGAATGGATCCATTCCAATCTTTTCAGCCATCATGTCCATGATTGCTTCTGAAGCTGTGTAAGCCTGAGGTGAACCGTATCCTCTGTAAGCTGTACCATATGCATGGTTTGTACAAGCAACTCTTGTAAGACCTAAGCAGTTAGGAACATTGTATGGGAAGTACATAAATCTTGCAGGTCTTGACATGAGGTCATCACCAAGTTCATTGTATGCGCCGTGGTCCAGTCCGCAATCCCATTCAGCTGCGATGATCTTACCGTTTTCGTCGCAGGCAAGTCTTGTATTTGTATATGCAGGAGCTCTCTTTCCGGATACTGCCATGAACTGGTCATATGTGATGGAAAGAGCTACCGGCATGTTGTCGCAGGCCATGCAGGTTACTGCTGCCATTGCGTATGTAGCTGCTGCGATACCCCAGCCGAATGTTGCACCTGTAGGATTTTCAATAACTCTAACCTTTTCTGCAGGAAGTCCGGTAGCTTCAGCGATATCACCGATGTTGGCATAGATCTGCATTGCCTTACAGTGTACGCATAAGTTTTCGTCTTCGTCGAAGTAAGCCTGAACGGTATCTCCTTCGATGTTCAGGTGAGGTTCTCTTGAGGAGTAGAAGGAACCTTCTACTACGTGAGCTGCTTCATCGAACAGTTCCGGAGTATCATGTCCAGCGCCCTTTATTGTAGGCTGTTCTGACCAGACATTGTCATGTTCTTCGTGAACTCTCATTGCATCCGGCATTGCAGCTTCAAGATATGTCTTGTATTCAGGAAGCTGTTCCCAATCAATGGTAACTTTCTTTGCTGCTTCCTGTGCATGACTCTTGGTATCTGCAACAACGATTGCTACGATATCTCCATAGTTGAAGATCTTGTCTTCTACGATTACCGGATGTGACTGGCCGTGTGCCAGTGATCTAGGTGAGAACTGGAAGAATCCGATTCTGTTAGGACCGGTAACATCAGCAGCTGTAACAACCTTGTATACGCCAGGCATTGCTTCTGCTTCTTCTTTGTTGATCTTGTTGATCTTTGCATGGAATGCAACCTTTGGCTGTACCAATGCTGCATGAAGTGTATTTTCCGGCATCTTCAGTTCGATGTCATCACCATAATCCGCTACGCCGCAAACCTTTGCAAGCGCTGCAGGTCTTACTAATGGCTTACCATAGTATTCACCGTCTTCCGGCATCTTTACTCTTACGTCGTCCATTGTGCACTGTCCGCTTACTACCTTGGAAGCAAGCATTACAGCATCAACAATCTGCTTGTATCCGGTACATCTGCAGATATTTCTGTTCTTCTGGAACCAGTCTCTTACTTCCTCTCTTGTAGGAGTCGGGTTCTCTTCTAATAAAGCATAAGTGGATACGATAAATCCTGGAATACAGAAACCGCACTGTACAGCACCGGCTATCATGAAGCATTCCTGAATTGGGCTAAGGTGCATAGGAGTACCAACGCCCTCTACAGTGATTACCTTCTGGAAGTCTTCCATCTTGGCAATTTTCTTGGTACATGAACGAATGACTTTTCCATCAACTATTACGTTACATGAACCGCACACACCGATGCCGCAGCCAACTTTTGTTCCTGTAAGTCCCAATCTTCTGAGTACTGATGCCAGTGTATCAGTTTCAGGATCACAGATGAACATTCTGTCAGCACCATTGATGTTTAATGTCATCTTCTTTAGCTGTTTCATAAAATCCTCCAATTAAATGGCTCTGACGAGCATTGTTTTTAATGCGGCTTTGCAGTAGCTGGCTGCAAAACCTGCATTATTTCATAAAATGTAAACGTTTAAATTCTAACACTTAAATTATATCAACCGCGAAAAAAGACTGTCAATTGAAAGCTTGTTTTAAATAGATAACAATGTTGCTTAAATGAGCCTTTGATCCATTGACAGATGGTTTGTGCATATGATAAGCCTATGACTGTTCCGGATAATATTTTAGCTTTAACGTCTGCTGATCCAGAACGTGATTCTCCATTTCGTTTCTCATCTGGCTGTAGAAAAAGCCAGAACTGAAATCAAGATATGTGTCAAGCGCATAGATGGTAAGTTCATAGGTATGCGGCCTTTCCGGCGCCGGACCTACATATCCCAGATGGTATTCCTCATCAATGTCCAGATAGAAATCGTAAGGAAGCATAAAACTGTTGAAGCCCTGAATCATGTCGCTGTTCTGACGGCTTTCGTCATCGTTCAGTGCATGCACATAGGAAGGAATGTCTGCTGCAATCCAGTGAATCCATGGAACACCTTCGTCTTCCACATTGTCGTAATCGATCATCAGCAGGCAAAAGGAAACGGTACCTTCCGGTTCATCTTCCCAGGAAACAGGAAAAGAGCGGCGCACAAGGCCCTCTTTGCTCCGGTCATCCGCAATGGGAGAGGCGGAACCATATAGAGGAGATAATACTCCATTTGTAACGGCTGTACTGCTAATCTTCATTTTTCTGTTCCTTCTTCATCTTCTTTCTGTATTCCCGAAGATCTTTATTCTGCACTGCGGACAGCGTCAGATCAAGATATTCGAGAATCTTGATGCATTCATCATCCCGGGGTTCAATCAGCTGAGTGACCGGAGGGATGAGGATCCATGTCGTTGACCCGATGGTACTGCGGAAAGTGGTTTTCCAGGTCCGCGTTTCAGGATCATAAGACACCTCTCCGTTAATCATGTCAAGGTCAAGCATTCGATCAGTAATCAGCCGGTGGCTGAGTTTCTTCAGGTAGATGTTCTCCTCTTCCGAATCCAGACTGGAACGGGATGCGTGCCATTCCACATCCTTGATGGACATCTTTCCTTTGGCTTTTTCGAGGAACAGGCACTTCTTTGTTTCGATGTATGGATCGTCCTCATCCAGCGTAATGGATGCAGTCACGTCAAAATTATATATGAAAGACCAGAAACGGTTTTCATAGGAGCGATAATCCAGGGTGAATTTCTCCAGATTCTTAAACCCCTTAACGGTAAATTCCCGATACAGAAGATCGCGCTTTACATCAACACAGCGGTTTCCCAGAACCCTTTCGAAGTCTTTGGTCACCATGTCAAGCTTGTAGTTTGCCTTCCGGTTTATTCTGTGGGCATCGATTTCTTTGTCGATGAATTTTACAGAACCGTCCTTGTTTTTTCCTCTTCGTACTTTAACCTGCATGTAGCCTCCTTATGGTACATAAGGTAACCATATGAAATATGGCTACCTTATGAAATTTAACAATATGCAATTCTTACACGTTTTTTATTCCTGTGTTGCAAGCCATTCTGCAACTGCTTCATCCCATACAGGAATGTATTCGGAACCTTCTCTGATGGTGATTACCTTATCCTTCAGAGGAATCAGTTCATTAACAGGGATATTGTGCTTCTTGTTCCAGATGATTGTGTATGCTGCTGCGATTACCATGATGATTACAGCGTAGATCAGTACATATGCTAATGTAGAAATAGCATAGATTGCACCGATGATACCGATCGGCATTGTAATCTTTGCAGCAGGAGTCTTCCAAAGTCTTGGATAATCCGGATATTTCTTTCTAAGTACAAGTACGTCAACCATAGCAATCATGTATGTTACAAGCCATGTGATACAAGCGATGTTGATCAGCTGTAAGATTACATCGGATGAACCGCCGTTAGCTGTTACATAGATTAATACGATTGAGATAAGGAATACTGTGAACCAGATACCATAAAGAGGTACTCTGTACTTAGGGTGAACCTTACCAAATATCTTAGGAACAAGTCCTTCTCTTGCAAGACCATAAAGCATTCTTGGAAGTCCTGCAACGTATGCGTTTGCTGTTGTGAATGATGCGCAAACTGTTAACAGTGACATTACGATACCACCAACAGTACCAAGAGCAGCTGTAGCAGCTTCTACATGAGGAACTGAGGATGTACCCATAACACCAAGGTCTGTGTACTTAACGCCGGCATATACGAAGATGATGTCAATCAGGTAGATTGTAAGAAGTCCGAAGATCAGGCCATAAGGGATGTTCTTATATGGCTTCTTGTTTTCTTCTGCCATAGGACAGGCAAATTCAAATCCTATGAAGAACCATACCGCCGTACCTACTGCACCGAAGACTGTTGGCCAGCCGCCGTCTGGCAGTAAACCTGCGTTTTCAGGGATTGGTGTAGCAACGCCCATGCTTTCTCCAACACCAAGCGCTGAAACGACAGCAAGAATGAAATAGATAATCATCATGGAGATGGTTACTATTGATTCGGATTTACCGTAGAATTCTACACCGAAAATGTTTACCAGAATTACGCATATCAGCAGTGCCAGCGAGATGATCCACTGTGGTATGGAAAGTACATTTTCAAATGCCAGACCTCCCATTACCAGCTGGGTACCGCCATCGCAGGCGATCAGTACAACGTAACCGATCAGAATTGAGAATGTTGCCCAGAATTTTCCTAAAGCAGGTGCTGTGTATTCGGATACCATGCCGCCTCCAGGAAGCATGCCTGTTAATTCACCGAATGCAAATGCTGCACACATCATAGGAATCAGAGCAATAGCAGCTGCGATAAACGTAGCGTTTCCTGTCAGAGCACCTACGCTTCCTACAGAGAACATTGCTGTACCGGATACTACAAGTCCTACTGCAGCGCCGTAAGAAGCAGGAAACCCTAAGACTCTTTTCAGTTTAGTCTTTTCTTCCATTACTTTTCTCCTTTCAAGCAATAAATAATGATAAGTTGTGAGTAATAATTATGAAATAAGTTAAATATACATACAGACGTTATTATGATTAACCATAGTAAGCTTCATTCAGTAATTTAATGTAGTCTTCCTTGGTAATAGGTCTGCAGTTATCAGGGTTGGAAAGATTTCTTTCTGCTGCATCCGCAATGATTTCGAATTCTTCTGGCTTGATCTGAGGAATTTCACTCATCTTTGGAATCTTTACGTCGTCGGAAAGCTGCTGAAGTGCATCTACGCAGGCATATGCAGCTTCTCTTTCTGTCATTCCGCTTGTGTCAACGCCAAGAGCCTCAGCAACCTTTGCATGCTTCTTGATGTCAGCAGGAACATTGAATCTTGTGATTGTTGGAAGAAGGATTGCATTTGCAACGCCATGCGGGATATCGTATCTTCCGCCTAATGCTTCAGAAATGCAATGTACGGCACCAACATCGGAATATCCGAATGCTACGCCTGCAAGACAGCTTGCTTCCATCATTTCCTTGCATGCAATCGGGTCATGCTGCCATACAGCTTCTCTCAGATTGTTCTGTATTTTTTCAATAGCAATGAGTGCTACTGCATCTGTAAATGCGTGAGCTACATTGCAGGTATATGCTTCAACGGCATGTGTCATTGCATCTACGCCGCAGGATGCCATGATATGTGAAGGTAATCCGGCGAGAACGACCGGATCAATCAGAGCGATATCCGGGCAGATTCTCCAGTCCAGAATGTTCAGCTTTTCGTGTTTTTCTGAATCTGTGATTACTGCATCCCATGTTACTTCACTGCCTGTACCTGCAGTTGTTGGAATTGCAATCATTGGGAGCGGATCTACCTTGAGTGTGTTTGCTTCTGCTGTGTAGTCCTGAACTTTTCCGCCGTTAGTAACTAATGTTGCGATTGCCTTTGCACAGTCCATTGGGCCGCCGCCGCCAACTGCCACAAGTCCGTCACAGCCTTCCTTCTTGCAGAATTCTGTACCGTCAATAGCGTTGGTGTCTCTTGGATTGGCCACAAGTCCGTCAAAAATAACAAAAGGCATGCCACCTGCATTAAGAGCTGCTTCTACAGGCTTTGTAAGACCTGCGGAGAGGATGCCCTTATCTGCTACAAGCAATACCTTTGTCATTCCCAGTTCTTTTGCAAATTCAGCAACGTTGTCAATCATGCCTTCGCCGAATTCGATTCTGGTATTCAGGTTAAAAGAGTACTTTGATAATGTCATTTGCTTGACCTCCTCTAAGTTTTGGAATATGAAGCATGGGAGCGATGCTTTCATGACTTCAATCCTCATGAAAATAACGTAAAACATAAGGAGGTAAACGCTGTTTACCGCCAAATGGAAAGGAACTGCATACTATATTTACTATGTTGCTCCCTTTTTTTATTAAAATGCTTTGATTGTATAGAAGTGTACCACAAAAACCGCTATTTATCAATGGTTTTACGCAATCTGAAGCGGAAAATCCAACATTTATGCGGGCACACCTCACCTTTGTCCTTTTTGGCGTCAAAAAATGAGCAAGATAGTACAAAAGAACGGAAACTAAGTGGTATTTCCGCAATAAATAGTTTCAGGAAAATCTCTTTCAATGATATAATATTAGAGGAGGTTCTCATGATTAGATTATCGAAGACGCAGAGCATTTGCCCGTACTGCCATCGTGCAGTGGATGCAGCCTATGTCATGGAAAAAGGAAAAGTGGTCCTGAAAAAGACGTGTCCGCAGCATGGATCGTTTTCAGCGGCGGTTTCTGACAGTGCGCAGGAATATGCGGACTGGACCAGACATCCGGTCATCAACATACCGCCGAAGACGGCGCAGACAAAAGGAAAAGAAGGAGAATGCCCGCTGCACTGCGGCGCCTGTGAAAACCATCTGCAGACTGCCTGCTGCGTCCTCATTGATGTGACCAGGAGATGCAACCAGCACTGTCCATACTGCTTTGCTTCTTCCGGAGACCGGGGCAGTGATGTGCCCCTTTCTGAAATTGAGAGAAAATATGACCTGCTTCTGGAATATGGAGAGGAGAGGCCTTTCAACATCCAGCTTTCCGGCGGAGAACCGACGGTGAGAGAGGATCTTCCGCAGATCATACGGCTGGGGAGAGAAAAAGGCTTTGAATACATGCAGATCAACACCAACGGAAGACGCATTGCAGAAGAAAAAGGTTATGCAAAGAAACTAAAGGATGCGGGGGCATCTGTCATCTATCTCCAGTTTGATGGAACGGAAGATGAAATATACATGGCCATGCGGGGAGAGCCGCTTCTGGAAAAGAAGAAGGCGGCAATCCGGGAATGCCGGAAAGCCGGACTTCCGGTTACGCTTGTCCCAACGGTTGTAAGAAATGTGAATCTTGAAAACATCGGAGAAATGCTCCGGTTTACCGTGGAAAACAGGGATGTGGTGAAAGGCATCCATTTTCAGCCGGCGGCATTCTTCGGAAGACATCCGGAGGATGGAGAAAAAAACAGGGTCACCATGTTTGATGTGATGCATGCCCTGGAACAACAGACAGACGGTCAGATCCGGCGCGAGGATCTGGTTCCCATTTCCACAGGACATCCGCTGTGCTGTTTTTATGGGACGTTCCTTGCCGAAAAGAATGGAATCCGCTCCATGATCAGTGAGCAGACAAAACAGATGGGAGTCAGCTGCTGTGATGCAGAAGACCCGCTGGAAGTCATAAAGAAGGACAGGGATTTTGTTCTTAACAAATGGGACCTTCCGGAATATGGTGAGGAAGACCCCGGTGCCATGGAGGAGCAGGAGGTCTATGATCTGGACGCGTTTCTTGCACAGTACAGGAGAAACATGTTTACCGTATCCGGCATGGCGTTCATGGACACGAATACAATGGATGCAGAAAGACTGAAGAGATGCAGAGTGGTCCAGCTGGCAGAGGATGACCGGCTGATTCCATTCTGTGCATATAACGGATTATACAGAAAGGATGAATCGGATGCTTAGACCAGGAAATTTTGATATCATTCAGGCAGAAGTGAATGCCTGCGGACTGAAGAAGGGAGACCGGGTCCTGGATGTTGGATGCGGTCATGGAGACACCATGAATTATCTGACGAAGGAACATGGCCTTTCCTGCACAGGAATTGACAGGAATCTCAGATTTGTGGAAGAAGCGGCAAAAGAGTATCCGGATCTGGACATACGTTTTGGAGATGGAGAGTTTCTTGACGAGTTCCCTTCCAATACCTTTGATGCCGTAAACATGGAATGCGTGCTGTCTCTGATTCAGGTGCCGGATGAGGCCCTTCATGAGGCCTGGTGCGTTCTGAAAAAGGGAGGAAAGCTTATTCTTTCCGACCTCTTTCATATCAATCCGGACCCAAAATACATGGAAGCAGTCAAGATTGAATCTCTTCGCCAGGCACAGATGGAACATCAGGAAGGAGACTGTGAAGACCGGCCGCCAAGACAGACAGATTTTCTTCATGGCGGAAAATTCTTCATGGGCCCGCTTGCAGATGAAATAGAAAAACTGGGCTTTCAGATTATCTGGTTTGAAGACCGGACCGAGGACCTGGTTCAGTATATGGCAGATATTATCCTGGACGGAGAAGAAGACTCCATCATCTGTAATGTGAAAGACCGGAAGAACACCGGATATTTTGCCATGGTGGCAGAGAAACTGTAGCAATGAAGAACTGGCTGGACGAATGGATTGGTGAAAAACATCAGATTAGAGACAGAGCGTCTCTGGATGAATATACAGAGGAAAAGCTGGCAGAGCAGATTTCCCATGCACGGGAGAATTCTTCCTGGTACAGTGCTTCCCTGAAAGATGTGAAAAACTTTCGGGATCTGCCGTTTCTAACAGAAGAAGATCTCAGAGCGCATGGAAAGGAAATGCTCTGCGTAAGGGAAAGCGAAATTGCAAGAGTGGTAACAACAAGCGGAACCACGGGCCGGCCAAAGAGAGTGTGGTTTACAGAAAACGACCAGGAGCATACGGCAGACTATTTTGCCCATGGCATGCAGTTCATGACAAAGCCCGGTGACAGGGCCCTGATTCTGTTTCCGGGAGAGACGCAGGGGTCTCTTGTACGTCTTCTGTCGGACGGCCTTGGGAGAATCGGCGTTCAGACAGTATTATCTCCAGGCAGCAGTGCAGACTGCATCATCGGAGCACCGGAGGATGTGCTCAGACTCAGCAGAGATGGAAGCCGGTCTGTGAGAACGGTACTTCTTTCATCGGCCTATGTTGATGATGCAGTAAGAAAAGAGATAGAGAATAATCTATCATGTGAAGTCTTTGAACATTACGGTATGACGGAGATGGGGCTTGGATGCGCCGTTTCCTGCGGAGAAGAAGGATACCACATCAGAGAAAATGACATATACATTGAAATCATTGATCCGGATACGGGAGAGGTGCTTCCTGACGGACAATGGGGAGAAATCACATTTACCAGTCTGAACCGTGAGGCCATGCCGTTCATACGGTACAGGACGGGAGACATGTCCAGAATTCTTCCGGGAAAATGCCCCTGCGGGAGTTTTCTGAAGCGGCTGGACAGAGTAAAGGAGAGAAAAAATGGCAAATCAGATTAATTACCACGCCAGAGATTTTCTGGAGCTTGGGATTGACTTCGCATATTGCAGAGTCTGTTCATCCTCCGGCTCTACCCCAAGAAAAAAAGGAGCCTCCATGCTGGTAACGGCAGATACTTCTGTCGGCACCATCGGCGGCGGAAAGATTGAAGCGGAGACCATAAGGATTGCCAGGGAGAACATGAAGCAAAAAAAGAAATCTTTCATGTATCATTTCATTCTCGATGAAACGGAAGCGGGAATCGGAATGGCCTGCGGCGGTGATGCGGATGTTCTTATTGAATGTGTTGAAAGCGCCCGGGACTGGACCCCGGAAAGAGAACTTGAACCTGTGGCATATATCTATGGCGCAGGCCATGTCGGTCTGGAATTTGAAAGAATCCTGAGATACATAGGATTTCGCACCATCGTATTTGATGACAGGGAAGAATATGCCAACAGGATGCGGTTTCCGGATGCAGATGATGTAAGGGTGCTTCCGGACTTTGCACATTCCTTTGACGGAATTGAAACAGACGATGATTCATACATTTTCATCGTGACAAGAGGGCATAACGGCGACCTCGATGTGCTCAGAGATGCACTGAAGATGCCGCATGCATATCTTGGAATGATCGGCTCCAGAAAGAAAAACAGAACTCTCTATGACAGACTTCTGGAAGAGGGATTTTCTGAAGAGGAGTTTAAACATATCTGTTCTCCAATCGGTCTCGACATCCATTCAGAGACGCCGGAGGAGATTGCGGTTGCCGTTGCAGCAGAAGTCATACAGGTGAAAGCAGGTCATGGAAAAGAGTAGAACAGCAGCCGTAATCCTTGCAGCAGGATATTCATCCAGAATGGGTGAATTCAAACCGCTGATGGATATACGGGGAAAATCAGTCATCGGAAGAATCATACATGCCTTTATGCAGGCGGGAATCAGAGACATCGTAGTGGTAGGCGGCCACCGGGCGGATGAATTGAAAAGCAGCCTTCCGGGTGATGTTCGTTTTGTTCTGAATGAGGATTATGACCATGGAATGTTCACTTCCATAAAGAAAGGAACAGAAGCAGTAAAGACGATGGATGCTGATGGTTTTTTCCTCACACCTGTCGATACACCGCTCCTCACGGACCGTGTCATAAGGCAGCTTCTTGCATGTGAGGGAAAGACGTTTGCCGTTCCGACCTACCTGGGAAAGAAGGGTCATCCCCTTTACATTCCGGCAAAGCATGTGGATGAGATTCTGTCTCATGATGGAACGGACGGACTGAAGGGCATTACGGAAAAGCATGCGATGGAGAGAGTGGAGACAGGAGACATCTCCTGCGTATTGGACATGGACACTCCGGAGGATGTCAGTGTCATAGATGCGTTCTGGATGAACTATTTCGGAAAAGGAAGACATTTTGATATCTTTCAGGAATTGGAAAGGCTTTCTGCAGGACGCAGGTTCTATCTGATTCGGCATGGAGAGCCCTTGCAGCATGCCGGCGGAAAGATTTTCCTGGGGCAGACGGACGTGCCCCTTTCGGAAAACGGACGGAAAGAGGCAGAAAGACTCAAAGGACAGGTGGAGGCAGAGATCATCTATGCAAGTCCCCTTCTGCGGGCAGAAGAAACTGCGCAGCTGGCATTTCCGGGAAGAGAGATTATTACAGTACCGGAGTTTTCAGAGATGAACCTTGGCCCATGGGATGGAAGATACATGGAAGAAATCCGGAGAGAAGATCCGGAGGCGTATGAGAGAAGAGGAAGAGAGCGCTTTACCTTTAAGGTGGGAAACCGAGGAGAGAATTTTTATGATCTTCAGTTCCGCGTTCTGATGAAACTGCGAGATCTATTGAAACATGATGAAAGCAGGAACATTGCCATCGTATCGCATAGCGGTGTGATGCGATGCCTGGAAAACGGCCTTGCAGGAAAGATGGTGGATGCTCCGTGGGAGCGTCCGGATACAGGAGAAATGGTAGTGTCAAATAGGTTATGAAAACACCGGGCAAAGAAAAATGCCCTGAATTGTACTTTGAATAGTAAATAGTAGAGCTTTCAGAGCGGAGCTGCCACCCTTGACAGCGCACCGGGTCAATGCTGAACAGGCCTCACC
>JAZRWY010000069.1:0-15592 GCA_045599945.1 Anaerovoracaceae bacterium
ATCAGCGATGTAGAATGGCCGACAATCGTATTCTTCGCATTCTTATTCATGGTAGTAGGAGGTCTGGAGGAAACCGGCGTTATCGGAATGCTTGCAGACGCAATGATGAATGCTACAGGCACACACTATGTTGCACTGATGATTGTTATCCTCTGGGTATCTGCCATCGTATCCGCAATTCTGGACAACATACCGTTTGTTGCGACCCTGATTCCGATGATTGCTGCCATGGAGGCAGAAGGCATCAATGTATGGCCGCTTTGGTGGGCAGTTTCCCTTGGCGCATGCTTCGGCGGAAACGGAACAATCATCGGCGCATCCGCAAATGTTGTACTTACCGGTATTTCAAACAGAAGGGGCTATCCGATCACATTCATCGACTTCCTGAAGATTGGTATGCCGATGATGATCATCACAGTAATCATTGCTACCGGTTACATGCTGATCAAGTTTGGCAACTACTGGAATTAATCCAATTAGAAACATCACAAAACCCGCGGAATTCCGCGGGTTTTTCATTCTTTCAAACTGTCTGTTTTCTAGAATTTCTTATTCTCCATGATATGCACCGATGACCGCACGGATATTACAGTTCCTGCCACATACAATACTATGAGCGCCAGCATCATTGTGCTTTCCGATATGTATTCCACGCTCCGAAGCACGCTGCTTCCTGTACTCTGCAGAATGCGCCCCGCGATGAACAGTATGGCAAAACAGACGCCAAAGACTGCTAAAAATACAATTCTGCTCTTTTCTGCGCCGAACTTGAGCTGCAGCGGAACCATCACATCAAGAGCCAGAAGAGAAATCAGGAGAACGGCTGCCGCCCCTAAAAGCTCCATCTTCAGATCGATCACCATTCCCTGCATCATTCCAAGCACTCCTCCTACTACGGCACCGAGGAGCCATCCTGCTGCAGCAAAGACTGTCCCAAGCACATATTTGGAATATACATAGGTCTTCCTGTCCACAGGAAGCGTCATTAAAAACAGCATGCCGTTATCTGCTTCATCATAACTGATGGTACTGATTGCGATAATCACACTAATAAAAGACATGAAACCGACCACAAAGCTCAGGCCACTGGAAAAACCCATGATGACGCATATGGCAAAGAAAATGATCAGCGTCTGCTTTCTCTGGAAGGCAAAATAAAGGTCCTTGGTTAATAATCCTTTCATCTTCTGCCTCCTTCCTCTGATGCAAGCATGACAATGAGATCATCAATGCTGCCATTCTCGATTACCATGTCAGGATAATTTTCTGCATAGAACTGTTTTTCTCCCGTCAGACATTCATAGCCGAAAGAAGTCTTCTTTTCCTTAAGAATATATTGCCTGTCCATTTTTTCATGCATGGCATCCGTTACCTTTAAGACTGCATATTCTCCAAGGAGTACATCTGTATCCTCGTGGAGAATCACCTTCCCCTCATGGATCATATAAATGTCATCACAGAGACCTTCAAGATCGCTGGAAATATGCGATGTAATCAGTATGGACCGGCTTTCATCCTCTTCCAGGTAGTTTCTGAGCATGTCCAGGATATCATTTCTTGCAATGATATCCAGACCCGCCGTCGGCTCATCCAGAATTAAAAGATCCGCCTGATGGCTGAGGGCGGCAAGCACCTTCACCTTGGCCTTCATTCCTGTAGAGAACTCCTTTATCGCCTTGTTCATTGGAATGCCCTGTTTTTCCGCAGCTGCCATGAACCATTCCTTATCAAAGCTATCATACATGTTCCTCAATATATGAACTACTGCAGATACCGTGATGTAGTTACTGAAGCCTGATTCAGCAAGAGCCACTCCAAGCCTTGCCTTATCCTGACCGCTGAGTTTCTCCGGGTTCTTTCCGAACACCTCCACATTTCCGCCGTCCATTGGAACAAGTCCCAGGATCCCCTTTATGATTGTACTCTTTCCGGACCCGTTTCTTCCTACTATGCCAGTGACTTTCCCTCGGGGAATGTCCATGGATGCCTCAAGATGAAAGCCCGGATAGTCTTTCACAATGCTATTAATCTTTATCATATTCTTCCTCCAAAAGAATATTCATGATCTCCAATATTTCCTCTCTGGAAAGTCCTGCAAACCTCGCCTTTGCAATGGCTTCCGACAGGCTGTCCTCTGCCGCCTTCTTCCTTGCCTCCAAGGCAAGCTCCAGATCCGGCGCAGCCACATAGGTCCCTTTCCCATGAACAGTAACAACATAACCATCCTGCTCCAGGGCGTCGTATGCCTTCTTTACAGTGAGTGCACTGATCTTAAGCTCTCCGGATAGTTTTCTTACAGAAGGAAGTCCTTCATCCGGCTGTAATGTGCCGTCCAGGATCTGTTCCTTTATCTGGTCCACCAGCTGCTCATATATTGGAATCATTGAATTGCTTCTTAATATAATATTCAAAGTAGTCTACTCTCCTTTACATTAAACAGTATATAACAGTATATAACAGTTGTCAAGACGTAAAAAAGAAGGTACATCCGCACCTCCTATTCTTTCATCTTTGCAAATTCAGGCCTGAGTATCACATAGGATGCTATTGCTGCTATGATATCTGCTGCTATTCCTGCATAGAGAACTCCATTAAGCTGAAATATGAATGACAGGATTACAGCTGCAAGAAGCAGGATAATCTGCTTTGTAAGGGATATGATAACTCCCTTCTTTCCTAGACCTATGGAGCTTAATATGTTCATGGATATTGCAGGCACTCCGGACAGTGCAACAAAGAGCATGAATATATGCATATACTTTATGGCAAACTCATGATACATCTCATTTCCGCTTCCGAATATGGAAAGGAGGGCATCAGGGCATAGCCAGAATGCCAGTGTTTCAATGACACCTACTATTAGTACAAAAGCAAGAGTCTTGAAATATACTTCCTGTACTCTGCTGTATTTCTTTGCACCATAGTTAAAGCCTGCAATCGGCTCTCCCCCGATGGATAGACCTAGCATGATACAGTAGAATATCATATTGACCTTGGTGACTACCCCAGCTGCCGCAAGAACCTCGCTTCCGCCATATATGGACATCTCTCCATATAATCTCAGCAGATTGTTTATTACCACCTGAGCCAGAAGCATGGTTGCCTGATTAAGGGAGCCTGCAGCCCCTATTCCCATTATCTTCTTTGCTATAACGCCGTCAAAACGTATTATCGCCTTTTCAATCTTTCCCGACTTAAACCTTCTGAGATACCAGATAACCATTACAAATACTACTATCTGACCTATGATTGTGGCAAGAGCCGCTCCCTTTATTCCCATATCCATAGGGAATATGAAGATATAGTCCAGGATAACGTTAATTATCACGCCGGTAAGAGTACATGCCAGTGAATAGTTAGGACTGCCATCAGATCTGATTAGAAGTGTTCCTCCTGTTGTAAATATTACAAACGGTATCCCTATATTTATTATCCGAAGGTATGTAAGTGCATAAGGCGCAACCTCATCTGTCGCTCCAAGCACATTGACAAGGACAGGTGCTGTAATTGCTATGAATATTCCTGCACCAATTCCTGCCATGGACAGAAGGAATATGCCGGAACCTGCAAATTTCATTGCCTCTTCCTTATTTCCCTTCCCCTGCATTATATTAAACAGCACAGACCCTCCTATGCCAAACAGGAGAGCAAGTGCCCCGCAGAGAATGGTAACAGGATAGACAACCTGAGTCGCTGCATTCCCAAGATAGCCTATCTTCTGACCAATGAATATCTGATCCACCAGATTATATACCGAAGTTATGAGGCTGCTCGCTATGGCAGGTATGCCATAAGAGATGAGCAGGCTGTTTATCTTTTTTGTTCCAAGTTCATTTTCCATAAGCCCAATATACATCAAAGGAGCGCATAATGCACGCCCTATCTTATTTCATATTTAACAATCTGATGTACTGCCGCCCCGACTGCCACTCCAAGGCACAGCCAGCAAAAACTCTCAAAGTATGCCGTAAGTCCGAAGTACGGAACAAAAAATACAAGAAGTCCTGTTGCTTTGTTCGGATATGTATGCGGCGTATCAAAAGATTTCCTTCTCACATATGCTGCAATGTACATGATGATTCTGAGCAGCAGCACTGCTGCCAGCACAAACCATATTGCGGGGCTGAATTTCACCCACATGCTTGGAATCATCTTGATCAGCATTACTGCATAGAACAGAAGATCCGCTGCAGAATCCAGTTTTGATCCAAACTCAGATACGGCATCAAGCTTTCTGGCTGCAAAGCCGTCAATGGCATCTGTCAGTCCGCACAGCGTATATACCATGAGGAATGCTGCTGAGAAAGGCTTCAGAAACAGGACTGCCACAGAGCCTGCCATCCTTATCCATGTTATGATATTCGGTATGTCCTTTTTTGTAAGACTTCTCATAAAAAACTCCAATGAAAGACCTTCCCTAAGGAAGGTCCGTTATTTAATACAGTTTTAGTCCTCTTGTCGCTTCTTTCTGTCTTTCTATTACTCCCTTGAAAATGAATAACAGACCAAGGCTTAGAAGCGTTCCTGCAACGATATCCGTGATCCAGTGTATTCCGCACAGAGCTCTTCCTCCTGCAAGAACAAAAAGTACCACGATGCAGGCTGCAATCAGTATATGCTTCAGCCGTTCTTTCGGCACCATTTCATGAATCATGATGATTGCTGAAAGGAATACACTGATAGCCATCATTGTATGAGATGAAGGATATGACGCCTCAAGACCTCCATCAAGCATTACTGGCCTGTAGTTTATGACTACCACCCTGAACAGCAGATAGAAGATTCCAACGGAGATATAGAAGAAGCCAAGCGCCATGATTCTCTTATCTACCTTAAAGAGACTCCTTCTCGCAAACAGCTGATATGCCCCGATGGATGCGAAGAATGCGATGACAGCGAAGGTAAGGATTCCTACCGTTTCTGTCAGATTGTACAGGGTCTCATTGAATCCGGTCATCTCAAAAAATGCTCCGTTGAGCTTTGCAAAGCCCACCTTTGAGCCTTCCGGTCCTATGGGCTGAACATCAACGACCTTGATGAGCACAGTGAATACAATCCATATTGCCAGGAATATCCTTCCCACTCTGTAATATTTGTTGCTCTTTCTTTTCCTCATCTATTCTCTCCTGAATGAAATCTACATAATAGTTTATCACAAATCGGAGAAAAGGATAGTGAAATTTTTGTGAAACTATCTCTTCATCTCCATCAAATAAAGGGATTTGTCATCAACCGCTCTCATCACCGCAAGTATTCCATCCAGATGGTCATACTCATGCTGCAGAAGCTCGCTGTAGTCTCCTTCCAGCTCCATCATCTGCGGCTTCATCTCCCGGTCCATGTACCTTATGACCGCTCTCTTATGCCTCCTGACCTTGACACACAGTCCCGGAAATGACATGCAGTCATCCAGAAGTTCATACATTTCATCATCCGGAAATTCCATTACGGGATTGATGAATACATATTCCCTGTCCGTGTACATGTAAAGAAGTCTTTTCTTTATGCCAATCTGAGGTGCTGCAACGGCGCGACCTGCACCATGCACCCTTTTATATTCCATCAGCGTATCATGGAGGTCAGTCACCCACGCGTCCATGCATTTCATGTCCTCTGTGGATACTTCCTCAGCAATCTCATAAAGCCTGGAATCTCCGAGCAGAAGAATGTCCCTTATCATTCATTTCTCCTTTCAGTCACATATGTATCATTTTATCTCAATATGATACAATCTTCAAGACCTGCCACATATCGCTCATAGTCGATGCGTATGAGTTTTTCTCCATGCACCTCCTCCGCACAGCGAAAGGCCATATGACCTGCAAAACCGATGAAATTCAGGGTCCTGTCATCATTCAGCGCATAGATGTCATCCACTTCTTTTCTTTTTAACGGAAGGCAGCCATCTTCAAAGGCAAAGCCTTCCTTCTGTGCATCCTTAAGGAATCTCGTTCTTACCGTTTCGTCTCTAAGAAATACATAGACTCTTCCATCCATTCCGGATAATGCTTTTACTGTTCTTTTCATAAGTTCCTCCTTGATTCTCCCATGAAAAGTACGTAAAAAACACCCATCGTTACCAATGGGTGCCGTTTTCATCCTCTACCCATTGGTCAAGCTTTAGCACCTTACCATGCGGCAGGTTGCTGTGCGGTCATCGAGCTTGTCTCTCGCGCACTCTTCATAGGTACTATAAAATTATAATATATATCTGTAAGCAGAACTATTCTGCCTGATCAGCCCTTCTGCGGTTTGCAGCCATATTGGATACTCTTTCGCCAAGTACGTAGATCTCATTCGGATCCATGGAATCTCCGATTCCGCCGAAAATCTCATCCATCTTTAGAATGTTCTTCATCCCGTCAGCAGTATATATTCCTCTTGTCTCGCAGGTTGTCTGGAATGCCACTGCCTTCTTAAGGTTGATCCCCTTGTATGGCTTTTCTGCCATGAAGCAGGAATAGATGTATTCATCTTCCGGGATTCCGCATCCTTCCGGATCTTCTTCATATTTCCTGATTGTTTCAGCAAAGCTGTCAATCCTTCTGACTTCCCTTGCTGTTTCCGTGCTTCTTGCTTTTGTTCTTCCTTTTCCTCTCAGAAGTCCGAGAATGCACATGATCACAAATACTGCGATTATTATCTTTAATACTGTCATCATAACGATATCCCTCTTATACAATCATGCAGACAATGGCATCAGCGATAACTCCTGCAAGTCCTGCCATGCGCACATATCTGTACCTGTTATATGCTTCACTTCCATATTCCACATTTCTCATCTTTCTGCTGCCATAGAAATAAATGATGCCAAAGACGAGAACAATTGCCGTCAGAATGTATTTCAGCATGCTCTGCTCCCCCTACCTGTTGTAGAAGACCAAAACGAGAATCAGGAGTGTGCAGACCGTACATGTAATACGGATGAATTTCCATCTGCGCTCCTGCTCCTTTGTGAGCTCACAATGTCTTAATACTCTTGATGCATGGAAATAGATTACCAGAAGAATAATAACTACTATCAGTACACCGAAGAATAAAGTCTTTCCCATTTATTTCACCGACCTCTCAACAACATCCATCATTTCCGGAATGTCTATTACACCCTTGTGCCTGATTTCCTTCCGGTCCAGATTCTTCAGTCCCTTTGGAATTCTTACACCAGTCTTTTCATTAACTGCTTCAATATATTCAAAACCGTTCAGTTCTGCTTCGATGCCGATGCTTTTTGCAACACTTTCTGCAAACTTATATGCGCTGGCAGTGGAAGCGATGACTGTCGGAGTTTCATCTCCCGTCTCTTTTCTGTAATCGTCATATACTTTATATGCAACGGCTGTATGCGTATCCATCAGATATCCTTCTTTCTCATACAGCTTCCCTATGGTTTCGCTGGTCTCTTCGATACTGCAGTATCCGCCATGGAAGGACTTCATTCCTTCTCTGATCTTTTCTGAAACGGTATATTCCTTGTTCTTTTCCAGGCTTTCCATCAGTTCTCTGACTTCGGCTCCGCTGTTTCCTGCCAGATGATACAGAAGTCTTTCCAGGTTGGAGGAAATCAGAATGTCCATGGATGGGGAATTCGTCAGATAAAACTCTCTCTTCGTGGAATAAGTACCTGTCTTTATGAAATCTGTCAGAACCTTGTTTTTATTGGACGCACAGATGAATCTGTTTACCGGTATTCCCATTTCCCCTGCATAATAAGCTGCAAGGATGTTTCCGAAGTTTCCGGTCGGAACAACGATGTTGATCTTTTCGCCGTCCCTGACTTCACCTCTTTCAACCATCTTGAGGTATCCATATACATAATATGCCACCTGCGGAATCAGTCTTCCAATGTTGATGGAATTTGCAGAAGACAGCTTGCATCCGATGCCAGCCAGTTTTTCTGCAAATGCCTGATTGTTGAAAATCTTCTTTACGCCTGTCTGCGCATCATCAAAATTACCGTTGATGGCAAATACATGGGTATTCTCTCCCACCTGGGTAATCATCTGTCTTTCCTGAACCTTGGATACACCGCTGTTTGGATAAAAGACAATGATTTCGGTCCCCGGTACATCTGCAAATGCCTCCAGTGCAGCCTTTCCGGTATCTCCGGATGTTGCAGTCAGGATGCATACTTTCTTATCTTCCTTTTCCTTTTTCATTGCAGTTGTAAGGAGGTAAGGAAGAATGGAAAGCGCCATATCCTTGAACGCTGCCGTTCTGCCATGGTAGAGTTCCAGAAAGTCCGCTCCGCCCGCCTTTACAACAGGAACGATCTCTTCTTCTTCAAATTTATCCGTATATGCACCGGCAACGCAGGCTTCCAGTTCTTCTTCCGTATAATCTGTAAAGAATGCCCCGATCACTGCCTTTGCGATTTCCCGATATGGCTTTCCGGCCATTTCCTTTATTTCAAATGGAAGTGCAGGAATCCGCTCCGGTACATAAAGCCCTTTATCTTCTGCAATCCCCTGAATGACAGCCTCTGCTGCAGACTTTGCATTTTCGCTTCCTCTTGTGCTGTAATACTTAATCATAAAACTCTCCTAAAAAAAATAACTCATATATTTTACCACAAAAATGCGCTTTATTCAAACGATTCAACGCCTTCTGCCGGCATAAAGTAATATTTGTAATCCTTTGCACTCTGGTCATAGTCTTCAGGATCCAGAAAAACAGGTGGAAGTCCCAGCTTCTTCATTTTATCGTTGACATACTTCATGGAGAATGCATATTTAAACACATTCATTTCATACCGCTCCCTGAGATTCTTTCGCAGGGCCGGGCTGTCATAGGCATCGCCTGCCAGCACCTTCAGGTCCTCGTCAAATACCTGCAGAATCTCCATTGCTTCTTCCCGGGTAGCGCCTCCGTCATGGAGCACCTTCAATATCCTGATTCCTTCGCTCATTTTCGTTTCTCCGTCAGTTCTTTTATTTTGTCATACTGTTTCACTATGTGATCATAACCATCTTTTCTGTGAGGAATCCGGCAGCCGGAACAATCCTTGATTCCATCATCTGTATATCCGAAGTCTCCGCCGCAGTCACTGCCCAGTGCATAAAGGGGGCAGAAGCAGAACATGCAATTAAATTCCTCTTCGTGTTCCATCTCATGGCACGGAAAGAATTCACAATCTGAATTTTGAAAAAATCTGCTGCTGTTATCCATCTTTTTTCCTCACCTTTCATTTACATTTTACCTTGAAATTTCAGCAATCGCAATAAAAATATGCATTGCGCAGCAAGTGCAAATGAGAGTATAATATATGGGTTAAAACGATTAAACAATGAACGAACATAGAGAGGTAGATCATGGACAACAACAAACTGGCGCAGCTTTTATTTCCAGACATGGATAAAGAACCTTCATACTACGAAGAGCTCTTTCCAAAAAGAAACCTTCCGGAAGGTGCAAAGGTAACAAGACTTGGACCATCTCCTACAGGATTCATCCACCTTGGAAACCTTTACGGTGCATTTGCAGATGAGAGACTGGCCCATCAGTCAGGCGGGATCTTCTATCTCAGAATAGAGGATACCGATGACAAGAGATATGTGGACGGCGCAGTGGAGACAATCATCGATTCTCTGGATTTCTTTGGCATTCAGTTCGATGAAGGCGCGTCTCTGGAAGAGGACAGAGGAATCTACGGCCCATACCACCAGAGCCTGCGGGGCGAAATCTATCAGTGCTTCGTCAAGGACCTTGTAAAGAAAGGTCTGGCATATCCCTGCTTCATGACAGAAGAAGAGATTGCTGAAATCCGGAAGCATCAGGAAGAAAACAAACTGAATCCCGGAATCTATGGCGAATATGCAAAGCATAGAAATCTTTCCTATGAAGAGATTGAAGAAAAGCTTCGTGCCGGAATGTCCTATGTCATGCGATTGAAATCCGGCGGAAACCCTGAGGCGCCAGGAACAATCACCGTTATTGACGGAATCCGGGGAGAGCTTACCATGCCTGAAAATGTCATGGACGTTGTAATCCTTAAAGCAACAGGAATCCCGACCTACCATTTTGCTCATGCAGTAGATGACCATCTCATGAGAACGACCCATGTTGTCAGAGGCTCGGAATGGATTTCCTCCCTTCCGATTCACTATGAGCTGTTCACAATTCTCGGCTTTGAACTTCCTGTCTTCTGTCACACCGGTGTACTGGAAAAAATCGACGAAGACGGAACAAGAAGAAAACTTTCCAAGAGAAAGGATCCTGAACTTTCTCTGGATTTCTATAGAAAAGAAGGATATCACCGCGATGCGGTAAGAGAATATCTTCTGACCATTCTGAACTCGAACTTCGAGGAATGGAGAATTGCAAATCCTGATGCATCTGCGGACGACTTTGCATTCACCATCGAAAAGATGAGCGGCGGCGGCGCGCTGTTTGATCTGAACAAGCTGGAGGATGTTTCAAAAGATGTTCTTGTCAGGATTCCGTCTGCTGATCTTTATGCATTCCTGAAGGAATGGGCCGATGAATTCGCACCGGAACATGTAGAGACTCTCCGGGATGAAGCATACTGGCTCAAGGTTCTCGACCTTGACAGAACCGGAGATAAGCCGAGAAAAGATCTGATCAAAGCCTCGCAGATCATGGAATACACAAAGTATTTCTTTGAATATGTAAAGCAGGATGAATATCCGCAGGAAGCAGCCGCTGATGCGAAAACCATCCTTGCAAAATACATGGAGACCTATGACCATGGCGATGAACAGCCGGTATGGTGGGAAAAGATCAGAACCATCACCCAGGAGCTGGGATATGCCGTAAAGCCTAAGGATTTCAAAAAACATCCGGAAGATTATAAAGGGCATGTGGGCCATGTCAGCACGGTCATCCGTATCGCCCTCACCGGAAGAGCCCAGTCTCCGGATATCTGGGAGATCCAGCAGATCATGGGCGAAGAAATGACAAAAGCAAGAATCAATGCACAGCTTTAAGTATTGAAAAGAAAAGCAAGTGGCCGCAAGGCCACTTTTCACAATCATGGAAATACGTAAAACCATCGACTCACTGAAAAACTTAAGATACCGGCTGATTGCTGAAGGAATCGGAGCCGGCATATGTGCGGGCATTGCAGTTTCCATCTTCAGGCTTCTCATTGATGCTCTGGAAGGATACCGGGAATATGCAAAGGATAACCTCCTGATGACCGCCCTGTTTCTTTTTTCCTGTTTCCTGCTGATCATAGCTGCACTGAAATGGGAAAAGAATATCGCAGGTAGCGGCATCCCCCATGTGAAAGGAGAACTGTCCGGGCAGCTGGAATCCAGCTGGTGGCGGGTTCTTATTGCCAAGATTCTCGGCGGCTCCTGTGCAATCGGCGCCGGCCTCTCCGTGGGACGCGAAGGTCCATCGGTACAGATTGGCGCCATGGCTGCAAAAGGCTTTGCAGACCTTCTGAAAAGGCCTGCTTCCGAAGAGCGCATCCTTCTCACCGCAGGTGCCGGAGCAGGACTTGCAGCAGCATTTAATGCACCCATGGCAGGTGCAATCTTTGCCATGGAAGAAATCCACAGAAACCTCTCTATGGAGGTTCTTCTGGCTGCCATGTCTGCCGCAGTCTCATCGGATTTCATATCCTCTTATGTATTTGGCCTCCATCCGGTCTTCACCGTAATTCCGGCCAATGTCATGCCGCTGAGGCTGTACTGGCTTCTGCTTGTTTTCGGCATTCTGCTGGGAATCAGCGGATTCCTGTATCACTGGTGCATCAAAGCAGCGCAGAAGGCTTATGCCCTTCTTCCCTGGATGCCGGTAAGGATTGCCATACCAATGATTCTGGCAGGACTTCTCCTCTTCACATTTCCGGATGTGCTCGGAGGAGGAAATGCCCTGGTGGACGCTCTGGCGGCAGAAGACTTTCTGCTGAAGAGCCTTTTGATCCTGTTTGCCATAAAGTTCATCTATTCCATGGTCAGCTTCGGCTCAGGAACGCCGGGAGGAATATTCCTGCCGCTGCTTGTTCTTGGAGCGCTGCAGGGCAGCATGTTTGCTGAAATGACAGGATGCGGCACCTATCTGGAGAATTTTATCATCATGGGAATGGCGGGATATTTTACGGCAATCGTCAAATCGCCTGTAACCGGAATCATCCTGATTTCTGAAATGACAGGGAGTCTTTCCCATCTGCTTCCGCTTGCTCTTGTATGTCTGGTATCCTATGTTACCAGCGATCTGCTGAAGACAAAGCCGATATATGATCAGCTTCTGGAGCGGATTCTTGCAAAGCAGGGAAAGAAGATCCGTACAAGGAGAAAGAAAACCCTGCTCGACAGCTTCGTTCAGGCAGGCTCCATGATGGATGGAAAGAAACTTTCACAGCTCGGTCTTCCGGGTGGCGTCCTGGTCATCTCCATTGAACGTCAGGGTGTGGAGATTGTGCCGCATGGAGATACAGTCCTTATGGCAGATGATGACCTTGTGCTGCTGTGTGAGCAGTCACTCATCCGTGAAACGGAAGAGATTTTGGAAGAAAAATGTAAAACAATAACAGAAGGAGAAAAAACATGTACGAAGAATTTGTAAAATGGCTGGATAGCATTCTGGACAGGGAGCTCCCGTTCAAAGATGCAAAAGGAATATGCTTCAATCTTTACGAAGAAGGGGATGATGAATGGTCCGTTCAGCTTGTTGCCACATCCCGGTTTGATGCAGAAGATGATGACTGGGCATGCGATGAGCTCTATTCCAGCGGAGAAAACCTGTACATCTGGAAAAAGCAGGCAGAATGGGAAGACATTCACAGCGAAGCATCCGGATGGGTGCTGGAATATATCAATCACGGAAAGCATGCAGATGCCCTTCAGAACTATGAAGGAATGGGCATCGGCTTTGTCGATGGGGACATTACATTATTTCTTCATGAAGAAAAATAAAAAGTATTGCAAAATACATGCATTAGTATTATATTAATTTTGGCGAAAACGCCATACCAATTACATTATTTCTTGCGAAGTTAATGAAGGGTTTGACAGAATGCGATAAGCAGATATCTGATTCAGACAGAATTTGACTTTTATTTGAAAGGAGAACCTATTAAACAATGCAGAAACTGACAAAAGAAGAGAAACACCTACAGTGTCTCAAAGAGATCAAGGCGACACTTGTTGTCGTAGCAATCTGCTGTGCATGGCACTGCATCACAGCATTTGCGCTTAACGGAAGCGGGGCATATTTTCTTGGAATGCCCGCATGGTTCAGTGTTTCAGTTTTCGGAACGATTATTATTGCCATCGCAGGAGTAATCTTCCTTCTTAAGAAAGTATTCGTAGATTTCGAATATGATGATGAAAAGGAGGAAATATAGGATGACAAATAATCAGACCGTAATTCTCGTAATTTTCATTGCCTATCTGGCCATAAACCTGCTGCTTGGCATTTACTTCAGCAGACGCCAGAGCAAGGCAAGTACCCTTTCCTCCGAGAAGAACTTCTTCATCGGCGGAAGAAACATGGGCGGACTTGTTCTTGCCATGACAACAATGGCAACCTACACATCCGTAAGTTCCTTCGTTTCAGGTCCGGGTGCTGCAGGTCTCACATACGGCTATGCCCAGGTATGGGTCGCAGCAGTACAGGTTCCTGTAACATTCCTTGTACTTGGCGTACTTGGCAACAAGCTTGCACTGGTATCCAGACGTACAGGCGCTGTAACAATCGCAGGCTACTTAAAGGCTCGTTACAAGAATGATGTTCTTGTAATCGTTGTCAGCCTGTTCATGGTTGCATTCTTCATCGCACAGATGATTTCACAGTTCACCGGCGGTGCTACACTGATTTCATCCATCACAGGCCTTGATTACAAGCCTGCAATGCTGATCTTCGGTGCAGTTGTAATCATCTATACATCAATCGGCGGATTTACCGCAGTTGCCATCACAGATGCAATTCAGGGAATTATCATGTGCATCGGTACATTCCTGTTCCTGTTCTTCGTACTGAAGGTCGGCGGCGGCCTGGAAGGCGTGGATGCAGGACTTCAGCAGAATCTTCCGACATACGATAACCTGACAGCAGTATATAAGCCTGGCTCACTGTTATCCTTCTGGGTACTTGTAGGATTCGGTACTCTTGGACTTCCGCAGACTGCCGTAAGAGCAATGGGATTCAAGAGCACAAAGAGCCTTCATAAGGCAATGCTGATTGGTGCAATCACATGCAGTTTCGTAATCGTAGGAATGCATCTTGCAGGTGCATGGGCGGGCGCTCTTGTAGATACTACAGATCTTCCTACATCCGACTACTTCGTGCCATATATCGTACAGAAGATTATGCCGGTAGGCATCGCAGGAATCTTCCTTGCAGCGCCTATGGCAGCAGTAATGTCAACGGTGGACTCCATCCTGATTCTTGCTACAGCAGCAATCGTCAAGGACCTTTGGAGAACATACATCGTAAAGGATGACCCGGTGAAGGCAGAAAGATACAACAAGAATGTTAAGCTTGTATCCGTAATCTTCACATTTGCACTTGGCATCATCACAATGATCCTTGCAATGGATCCTCCTGACATCATCTTCTTCCTGAACCTGTTCGCATTCGGCGGACTGGAATGCACATTCTTCTGGCCTCTTGTTGGAGGACTGTTCTGGAAGAAAGGCACAGGAATCGCAGCAACAGCAAGTGCAATCGGCGCAGTTGCAACATATATCATCTGCTACTACAATGTATCAGTGGCAGGAATCAATGCAGTAATCTGGGGTCTGATCATGGGCGGCATCATCTACTTTGCAGTAGGCGCAGCCACTGCTAAGAAGCATCCGCTTGATGAAGACGTACTGGATAACTGCTTCTAATCTTTCAAAAAACACTTCGAGCATGGGAAAACCCATGCTCGCTTTTTTGGTTTTAAATAGAATGGTGATTGATAAGGTTCTCAAACGTAAACTGCATGCCAAATGCAGATGGATATGTTTAACCTATATCATAATTTACAAGGTTCTCAAACGGTCAGGACAAGCTCCTGGAGTATGCTGATGTTTAACCTATATCATAATTTACAAGGTTCTCAAACAATCACGTTTATTAAGAGAATGAATCTCGAGTTTAACCTATATCATAATTTACAAGGTTCTCAAACCTCGTTTCGGCGCTGAGCCTGTTTGTTACTGTTTAACCTATATCATAATTTACAAGGTTCTCAAACGGAGGTACGATATACAGCGCTCAGGGTATTTGTTTAACCTATATCATAATTTACAAGGTTCTCAAACACATGACCATCCTTTATAAGAATGTCACCCGTTTAACCTATATCATAATTTACAAGGTTCTCAAACACAGGCAAAGGATATGATGTTGCTTCAGATGTTTAACCTATATCATAATTTACAAGGTTCTCAAACACACTTCAGATGTATCAGTGATATGTTGTCGTTTAACCTATATCATAATTTACAAGGTTCTCAAACACACTCTACAAGTGATTCATTTAACTTATTGTTTAACCTATATCATAATTTACAAGGTTCTCAAACACTAAGGATCACGCCCATTTTTTTCGAGACTGTTTAACCTATATCATAATTTACAAGGTTCTCAAACGCACCTGTGCGCGAGCTGTAGGTTCGACAGGTTTAACCTATAT
>JAZRWY010000070.1:0-6833 GCA_045599945.1 Anaerovoracaceae bacterium
CTAGGTTTATACGGCAGCTGATAGTCAGTTGCATCTAATCCGGTGATTACAGCGGAGGGGCCACACCTGTTCCCATCCCGAACACAGCAGTTAAGCTCTCCAGCGCCGATGATACTCGGCGGGCGACCGCCCGGGAAAGTAGGACGTCGCCGGTTTTTTCTTTTTTGTTTAATTACAATATATCTCAAAACACTTTCAGTTTTCTGGAGGTGTTTTTTTATGTCTGCGTTCGGATATAAATATAGTATACAGTAGAAAAATGTTAGATGAAAATTTCCAATATAAAGCAAACTTTATATTGTATTTAGGCTCACTTATAGATATAATATAATTAAGTATGTACATTATTAAGAACACGTTAAGGTGAGCGGAATGAAACGTAAGATATTTGCATATATAACCTTAATATCGGTACTTTTGTCCATGTTTCCATTCTATGCTGTTGCAGATTCTGTGGAGACCTTTTCCATACCGGTTTCCATCACATGGGAGGATTATGAAAACCAGGATGGAGTGCGCCCTGCTTCAGTAAAACTGGAGCTTGTCTCGGGCAGTCATGTTCTAGCTGCAGAAGATATTAAAGGCGGAATGAATGCAAAGGAATGGAATGGGAATATTTCTGTTCCTCAGGAAGCATTGGATGGGGTGGATCCTTCCGCATTAAAGATTGTGCAGAAGGGTGCAGAGGCATACACGTCTGATTTTGTATCCCAGCCATCCTATGATTTGTCATATGATCTTGAAAAGATTGAACAGCTCAAAACTACAGACTTTACAGTAGATAACGGATATGTGCTTTATGTCAGGAATGACAGCAAGGGCTATGTCTGGTCCCACAAACAGCTGGCAAAGGAAATCCGGGATTGCTTTCCGTCATATACCTTTGGCTATGGTAACGGTCATTTCCATATAAACGGCAACTGCATCTATGCGGATGGCAGTCATGTATATTTTGGAAGTTCCCACAGGTGGACCTATGCAGAGATTGCAGCAGTAAGACAGAAGATTTCCATTGAAGGATCTTTAGAAATCCGAAACAGCCATGTGCCGGAGATCATTCCTTTAAAGGGAAGCATCCGGTGGAACGATGATGAAGACGCATACGGAAACAGACCGGCAGAGGTGACTGTTGATCTTTTTGCAGACGGCTGCAGAATTGCCAGCCGTACCATTTCTAAAGAGCAGAACTGGAAATGGGACTTTGGAGAGCTGCCGGCATATGCACACGGCAAGGCGATTGCATATGCGGTAAAGCAGAAAGATGTAGAAGGATATGTTACCAGGCTGGATGACGGTATTCTGATCAATACTCTGAAAAAGACAGAAGTTACCGGAAGTGTTATTTTTGAAGATGAAATATCGGAAGATTCGGAGAGACCGGACAGCATTACCGTTGATCTTCTTGCAGACGGAAAAGTCATTGATACAAAAGAGATTACAGCCGGAAACAGCTGGGCGTGGAATTTTGATGAACTTCCGCAATATGTAAATGGGAAAAAAGTAACATATGCCATTGAAAAGAGAGAGGTTCCGGGATATTCCATGGAAATGGACGGCGATGTTCTGATCTGCAGAACGAAGACGACAAAGCTTTCCGGAACAGTAGCCTGGGATGACACAGACAATGCATACGGCAACAGGCCGAAGGAAATCCGGATTCTTGTCTATGATGGAGATGTTCCGGTTGCTTCACAGATTGTAACCGGTGAAGACGGATGGACATACGTCTTCCACAACCTCCCGAAATACAGAGATGGAAAAACCATATCCTACAGCATCATGCAGGAAGATATTGCCGGCTATGAATGGAAGACACAGGGAAATGATGTCCGCAATACCGCAAAGAACATATCGGTAAGCGGCAGCATTGCATGGCAGGACCAGGATGATGCATATGGCAACAGGCCGTCTTCAGTTGAGATAAAGCTTTATGACGGCAGTAAACTGATTGAAACAAAGAATGTAACGGCGAAGAACGGATGGAAGTATTCCTTTAAGGATCTTCCGGGATACAGAAATGGAAAAGCCATTTCCTATTCGGTTCAGGAACGCGTGGCAGGATATGATACATCCATCCGCGGATTTCAGATTGTAAACAATGCGGAAAAGACGGCTGTCGATGGAAATGTTTCATGGATGGACGAAGAAAATGCATATGAAAACAGACCATCTTCTGTAAAGATCTCCGTTTATGATGGAAATCTGAAGGTCGCAGAGCAGCTGGTATCTGAGAAGATGAACTGGAGTTATTCATTTGCAGATCTGCCAAAATACAGAAACCAGAAAGAAATCTCATACAGCATTCAGGCGGCTCCAGTCAGAGGATATGCACTTTCGCAGAAGGGAAATGCTGCAATCTACTCACTGAAGACCATGGCCCTGACAGGAAAGGTGAACTGGGAGGATGAAGATAATGCATATGGCAACAGACCTTCCGGCATTACAGCTGTTTTGTATGAGGGAAGCAGAGAAATAGAAAGACAGACAGTTTCCGGCGACAGCTGGATGTGGTGCTTCTCCGATCTTCCATCTTATGTGGATGGAAGAAAAGCTTCCTACAGGGTAGAGATATTGGATGTTCCATGCTATGTGAAGGTATCCGGCGCCCATGATGTGACATTCCTGCCGGAACTCACGGATGTGAAGGGTAAGATCATCTGGCTGGATGGAAACAATGCAAGAAATGTCAGACCGGCATCCGTAGATCTCACTCTGATGGAAGGGAAGACATCCATCAGGAAGCAGAAGGCATCCGGCAATGCATTTACATTTACAGACGTTCCAAAGTACAGGAACGGTGAAGTCATCATCTATTCTGTAAAGGAAGGGGATGTGGCTGGATATGTTTCGAAAGTGACAGGACTTGAAGTACGGAACATTGAGATGTCGGATACATCTTTTGGTTCCGTTGTATGGAAAGATAATGATAACCGGAAGGGTACAAGACCGGAGCAGGTCACTGCTGAACTATATATCAATGGCGCGGCCAGCGGACAGACGGCAGCTGCAGATGAAGCAGGCGGCTGGACCTTTACCTTCCCGTCTGTACCGATGTATGAAGAAAACGGTTCTCCGATCAGTTATGCACTGAAGGAAATAGAGATTCCGGAAGGTTATGCGGTTTCCTATGAAACCAATGGTAACGGAGACACGGTCATTACCAATACCTTTGAGGACACAGAGATGGATATCTCGGTTCTTGTCTGCTGGAATGACCATGAGAACCGCTATGATTCCAGACCGAAGACCGTGAGCATAGAGCTCCAGGCAGACGGTGACGTGACTGAAACGGCTGAAATCACTTCTGAAGATGACTGGACCTGTACATTCAAAGATCTTCCACGTACCGATGAAAACGGGAATGAGATAAAATATACAGTTTCGGAAAGAAAAATCGGTCACTACAACACAAGTGTTTCAGGTTCTGCAGAAGGCGGATATGTCATCATGAACACATATACACTGGTCAGTGCGGATGTTATTGTGATACTATCTGTCATAGCAGTATCGATGCTGCTGCTTCTGCTGTTTATCTTTGTACTTTAGATCGGATGAAAGATGTCTTCCATGCATGATAATCTGTGCATGGAAGTTTTTTTGAGCAAACAGAAGAGTTGGGTATTTAGGTTATGAAGAAAAAGATCATTGTGATCATCATTCTGATTGCTGCAATTCTGGTAACCTGTCTGATCGGATTGGAACTGTTCAGGGAGGAGCCCTATGCGGTTTTGAAGGATGGGACAAAAATTGAAAATCCATATGAACTGTGCATCGATGAAACGCCGGTCCTCTATGTTGCATCTGAAGAGGAAGGACAGCAGATTATCAGCGGCATTGCAAACTATTACAACGCAGGAAGAAAAGTGGAAGAAACTTTTGTAGAGGAAAATATTACAGTTCAGCCTGCCAGACTGAAGCATAATGAACATCCGGGTGTCAATAGCGTAGAGGAAGCGATTGCCTATGTCATGAGAGGAAAGGACTCGCTGAAGCGTTATGAGGTTGTGGAAGGAGATACTGCCAAGTCCATTGCCGAAAAATACGGGCTTCTTTATGAAGATTTCAGACAGTGGAACATGAGTACGGACCTGGAGGCCATCAAGCCCGGAGATGTGCTGAAAATCTATGAGACGGAGCCTCTGGTACATGTGAGTACGAAGGTCAGAGAATCCTATATGGATCAGGTGGATTATGACACGGAGTACGAAGACAGCGATGCGCTTTATGAGGATGAAACGAAACTGAAGAGCAAAGGAAAGTATGGCAGTAAAAAAGTAAATGCTCTGGTGACGGAAATCAATGGAAAACCGATCAACTGGAAGGTTCTCTCCGAAAAGGTTGTGAAAAAGCCTGTGGCGGAAGTAAAATGGAAGGGAACGAAAATCAGGGGGACGACGGTAGTAAAATATGCAGAGCAGTTCATAGGAAATCCGTATATTCTGGGAGGAGAGAGTCTGACCGATGGCATAGACTGCTCGGGATTTACGATGAAGGTCTACGAGAATTTTGGCTATACTCTGCCGCATGGGTCGCAGGAGCAGATGCAGTGCGGAAGAGCTGTGTCCTATGAGGATGCACAGCCGGGAGACCTGATCATATATGATGGGCATGTTGCTCTGTATAAAGGGGACGATGAGGTGATTCATGCCCTGTCGCCATGGGCCGGCATTACGACAAGTCCTGCAAAATACAGAACCATTCTTGCCGTCCGCAGAATACTGGATTAGCAATTGAAGGAAACATATGGCGCTGTACAGTAGCATTGTGCAGTGCCTTCTTTTCTGAAAAGAATAAAATACAATGGAGAAAGGACTGTTGACTTAATTTTACCTTAAATATATAATGGTAATGGTTTAAGTGATCCTAGATATGATACAATATAACACAGTTTATGAATATTATTAGCAATAAAAGGTGAAAACGTATAGGAGGACAAAGTGAAAAAGAGATTATTTGCAATTCTTACAGCATTAGCAGTTGTAATCGGCATGCTGCCGATTTATTCTGCAGCAGCGACGGATACCATTGATATCCCGGTTGAAAAAATCTGGCAGGATAATGGTAACCAGGACGGAAACAGACCGGATAGCGTAACAGTAACTTTAAAGGCAGAAGGAAATGCAATCGGTAGCGTCACTTTCAGCGGAGAAAGTGCTACTGCAGATTCCTGGAGCGGAACTTTTTCAGGAGTAAAACAGGCAGATCTGATTCATAACGGAGAGATTGCAGACCTGACACTGGATGAGGAGCTGGGGTCCGCATATGAAGCAATGGGATATGACCATCAGGTGACTCTGGATGTAACGCCTACTTTTACACTGGATTTTGGATGGGATGTTCTGAATGGAAATCCGCAGTCTGTTGAACTGGAATCAGAAGAAAGCATTGTGCTGATAAGACTTGGCAACGATATTTTCGTATGGTCAGCATTTGAAATAGCAGATCCGTCGGATCTGAGCCGTAAAATCGTTGGTTCGCTGCCGAACAATCTTACAACAGGTGCCAGCACTCCGCAGTTCGTGAACGGATACAAGAAATTCGATCTGTTTGAAGTATCGGATAACAACGGAAAGCCTTATGTTGAAATAGATAAGTCATGCAAGGTTGCGCCATGCCAGATGACTGTTGAAATTGATGCATCGATGGTAGGCTCCGCATCTCTTACAAATGTATATACACCTCCAACAACAGATATTAATGTTACAAAGACATGGGTGGATGGAAACAACAAGGAAAACAAAAGGCCGGATTCCATCACAGTAAGAGCTATGAATGGAAGTTCAGAAGCTGCCAACCTTGACATTACGGAAAGGGACGGATGGAAAGGCACATTTACGCTTCCGAAATACAAGAATGGCGAAGAGGTAACATATTCCATTACAGAAGATTCTGTAGAGAATTATGAAACATCCATTGACGGATATAATATTACGAATACTTATGTAGCAGATAAGATCCTAGGTTCCAAGAAGTGGGTTGACCAGGATAACAAGAGTGGAAACAGACCGGATTCTGCAAAGGCAGAACTGATGAAGAACGGTGCTGCAACCGGTCAGTATGCAGTTGCCAATGAAAACAACTTCTGGGGATTTGAATTTTCCAAGCTTCCAATCTATGATGCAGACGGAAACGAAATAGAATATACCATCCAGGAAGTAGATATCCCGGCAGGATACACACCATACTATGTGACAGACGATAACAAGATGCTGATTATCATGAACGTATATGAAGCGGCTGTTACCGAAGTAAAAGTAATCAAGGAATGGAGCGACAGCGATGACCAGTACAAGAAGAGACCGGATTCCATTACCATCAATCTTCTTGCAGATGGAAATCAGATAGAGTCCAAGGTTGTTACTGCAGCAGATGAATGGCAGTGCTCATTCGAGGATCTTCCTGTATTTAATGGAACACAGGAAATTGTATATACTGTTGCAGAAGCTACTGTAGACAACTATTCCAGCGAAGTAAAGGGTTCGGCAGCAGATGGCTATACAGTAACCAATACATGCACCTATGAACCTCCGGTAGAGCCGGGAGATGATCCTTCAGTAGATCCGGAAGTTCCGGAAGACAATCCTTCTGAAGAGATTATAGAAGATGATTCAGAAGATGAAGAGATCAGTGAAGAAACAGGAGACAAGAAAGAATCCAAGTCTCCAAAGACCAATGATATTACAGACATGAGCCTTCTTGCTTTCATGATGATTCTGTCCCTTGCAGGTGCAGGAATTGCCGGATACCTGAGAAGAAAAGAAAATTAGAGAATTGCTTAGATGACCTCCGGGAGATTGCTCCCGAAGTCGGAGGCCAAGCGGTCTTAGGAAGAC
>JAZRWY010000071.1:0-11404 GCA_045599945.1 Anaerovoracaceae bacterium
CCTATGGAGCAGCGCTGATTGCCAGAGAAAGATGGGACAATCAGAAAACATCCATGCTGCCTCTGGATGAAATGCTTGCGGTTCAATCTGAAACGGAAACTGCAACCTGCAGAAGATGCCAGAATTACTGCAGGCTGACCATTCATCATTTTAATAACGGAAACAGATATGTTTCGGGAAACAGATGTGAAAACTGCATCAGTACAGGAGAAAAAAGAATTGAGATTCCTGACCTGATGGAATACAAGAAAAAAAGAATATTCGCCTATGAAATATTAGATTTAGATAAAGCGCCAAGGGGGATAATCGGATTACCAAGAGTTTTAAACATGTATGAAGATTATCCTTTCTGGGCGACCTTCTTTAAGGAGCTCGGATTCCGTACGGTATTATCGCCGTTTTCGGATAGAGGAATCTTTCAGCTTGGCATGGACAGCATCCCGAGCGAGTCGGAATGTTATCCGGCAAAGCTTTCCCATGGACATGTCCAGTGGCTGATCCGTTCGGGTGTAAAAAAGATCTTTTATCCCTGCGTAGTATATGAACAGAAGGAATCGGAACATGCGACCAACAATTTCAATTGCCCGATGGTCATGTCTTATCCGGAAAACATCAGAAACAACGTGGAAGAAATTGAAGAAGTGGAATTCATGCAGCCGTTTCTTTCGTTTTCGGATATCGGGATCCTGAAAAAAAGGCTTTCCGAAGAATTTCCGGACATTCCTTCTCATGAAGTATTCCATGCCTGTGAATGCGCATGGGAGGAGTTTGGAAAGTTCAAGGAAGATATCCGCAGAGAAGGCGACCGCGTATTGGAGTGGCTGGAGAAAAATGACAGATGCGGCATCGTTGTCGCAGGACGTCCCTACCATATCGATCCGGAAGTCAATCATGGCATTAACCGGATGATCACATCCTATGGCTATGCAGTACTGACAGAGGATTCGGTTGCACATAGAAACTGTAATGACAGTGCCATGCGGGTAGTGGATCAGTGGGTATACCACAGCAGGCTTTACCGGGCAGCAAAATTTGTTGCAGAAAAGAAGAATCTGGAACTGGTACAGCTGAATTCCTTTGGCTGCGGTCTGGATGCCATCACCACAGAAGGAGTATCTGAACTTCTGGAAACCGCAGGAAAACTGTATACGCTTTTAAAAATTGATGAAATCTCCAATCTCGGGGCAGCAAGAATCCGGATCCGTTCGCTCTTTGCTGCAAGAAAGATGAGAGACAGCAGTACATTTAAAACCATCAGCGACTATAAGCGTATTTCTTATACAAAAGAAATGAACGAAAGCGGATATACCATTCTTTGTCCGGGGATGACATTTCCGCTGTGTGATTTTATCAGCGCAGCTGCAAAGCCATGCGGATATGACATTGTCATGCTTAGAAATGATGGACAGGAAGTCATTGATGCTGGCATGAAATATGTCAACAATGATGCATGCTATCCTGCCATGATTGTAACCGGGCAGATTCTTGCGGCCGTTCAGGCCGGTCAGTATGACACGGACCGTCTGGCTGTCATGATGGTTCAGACCGGTGGCGCCTGCAGAGCGACCAATTATATCGGATTCTTAAGAAAAGCATTGAAAAGTGCCGGCATGGGACACATCCCTGTTGTTTCATTGAATCTGAACGGCATAGAATCCAATCCCGGATTCAAATTGAGCGGCAGGCTCATTGCCAAGGGTGTTCAGGCCTGCATGTTTGCAGATGCCATCAACCAGATGACATTCCGCATGAGACCGTATGAAAAAGTCAGCGGAACTGCGGACCTTCTATATGACAAATGGTGTCATAAGATTGAAGACTTCCTGTCACAGAAAAACCTTGCCTTTGGAGAATTCTACCGCCTGAACAGAAAAATGATCCATGAATTTGATTCCATGGAAATTGATGAAGCAAAATGGAAGCCGAAGGTGGGAATCGTAGGAGAAGTTCTTGTAAAATTCATGCCGGTTGCCAATAACTATCTTGCAAAGACATTGGAAAAGGAAGGTGCGGAGGTAATCATTCCGGAAATGATGGAATTCTTCAAATATTGCATCGGAAATGAGAAGACCAAGCATGAAAAACTCGGAAAAGATAAAAGAGGCGTATATCTTTCTGCTGCAGGATTATTTGCCATTGAAATGATTCAGCATCCGGTAAAGAAACAGCTGAAAAAGAGCCTGCGTTTCCGAAGTCCGCCCGATATCCGCCATACAAGGAAATCCGCCCAGGAAGTATTGAATCTGGGTAATTACAGCGGAGAAGGATGGTTCCTGGCAGGAGAGACCATCGACCTGATCAAGAGCGGCGTCAGCAATGTAGTCTGCGTTCAGCCATTTGGCTGCCTGCCAAATCACGTGGTCGGAAAAGGCATCATCAAGAAGATCAAGACGCTATATCCACAGTCAAACATTGTTGCCGTAGATTATGATCCAAGCGCAAGCAAAGTGAATCAGATCAATCGAATCAAGCTGATGCTGGAAACAGCGGAGACTGCGATGGAAGGGTAGGCGCCTATGAGTACTTTTGCAAAATTGATTGTTTTTACTGCCGGATTCCTGCTGTTTCAGGCTGTTGCATATTTTGGAATTGAGAAATTCGAAAAGAATCTCCATGATGTGGAAAGAGAAATCGATGGGAAAATTCCGGTGATTCCCTGGTTTTCAGTCATCTATGCCACATGGTTTCCGGCCATCGCCATATTTCCGCTGATTCTGTTTTATGCAGACCGGGATACCTACATGGTCTACATGGCTGCAATGTTTCTGGATCTCCTGCTCAGCTGCATCACATATTATGTCTATCCAACGACATTTGTGCGGCCAAAGACTGACAGCTGGATGCTGAAACTTGTATATTTCATGAGCTACCGGCAGGTGAACTGCATGCCGTCTCTGCACTGCTCCATGTCATATGTCATCATCATTGCCTGCATTGCAGCAGAGGGGCTTTCCGGGGCCGTGATAGGCATATTCATCCTGGATGCGCTGCTGATTCCGGTATCCACCCTGTTTACCAAGCAGCATGTGGTCATTGATGTGGTAACGGCAGTTCCGTATGCGCTATTCTGCTGGTTTCTTTCAAAGGCGCTTTCTCATACGGAAATACTAGACACCATATTTTCATTTCTGTAATCTCAAAGCATGACAGTTTTTCTGTCATGTTTTTTCTTTCTTGCTATTCCATTTTGTTTTTGTTACTCTAGAAAAAAAGAAATGAAAGGGATGTAAGATGAAAGAAATCATATATGTAATCGGACATAAAAATCCTGATCTGGACAGCATATGCTCCTGCTATGCCTATGCTGAACTGAAAAACAGGATGGATGACGGACATGAATATGTTCCCGCAGCATCCGGTCCCGTTTCAGAAAATGTGGAAAAGCAGCTGGCTCTTGCAGGACTGAAGCCGCTGACATGTCTTGCGGATATCAGCCCTAAGTTGGAGGATGTCATGCTTCAGGGAGAAGGATTTGACAGAGACCAGCCCATATTTGACCTGGTCAGGACATATACCATGGAAATAACGTCGGTGATTCCAGTTTTTGAGGAAGGATCTTTCGAAGGGCTTCTTCCGGTTGAGGACATCACTGCAATGAGATGCGCTTTGCCATTGCCCAGTGTGAAACGGTAACCATAAGCGATATCGGCGAATATGTGGAGAAGTTCCTGGAGTCTCTGGAGAAAAAGAGAATGGAAACCGGTGCTGACTGGATGTTTCTTATGATTACGGATATTCTGAAAAAGGACAGTCTGCTTCTTTGTACCGAGCATAAGCTGGAAAAGAAACTGCCGTATGAGAAGATGGGAAAAGGCCTATATTTTCTGCCGCAGATCATGAGCAGGAAAAAGCAGCTTCTGCCGGATATCCTACATATTGTGGAGTAACCGGCTCAATCGGGTATTTTTTCACATTTAGTACCAAAGTGTTATTTGTGATATATGTATTTTATGGTAGGATAAACTTGTATTTTTACGAGTATTTTACATGAATCAGATACATAAGAGGTAAATATGAAGTTAGGCATTGATATTGGATCAACAACAGTAAAACTGGTTTTACTGGACGAAACAAATGAAATCAGGTATTCAAGATATGAAAGACATATGTCCAATGTCTTTCTGAAAGTAAGAGAATTGATCGAGGATGCATATGGTGAGCTTGGGGACCTGGAGGTGCAGGCATGCATTACAGGTTCGGGCGGTCTATCTCTGGCCAAGGTCATCGGTCTTCCGTTTGAACAGGAAGTTGTAGCATGTTCAAGGGCAGTAGAGGATATCATACCGGAAACAGATACGGCCATTGAACTTGGCGGAGAGGATGCCAAGATCACATTCTATGGTGCAACAATCGAACAGAGAATGAACGGAACCTGCGCCGGCGGTACGGGTGCTTTCATCGATCAGATGGCTGTTCTTCTGAATACGGATGCGGACGGACTCAATGAAGCAGCAAAGCATGCAAACATGATCTATCCGATTGCCGCAAGATGCGGCGTATTTGCAAAAACCGACATTCAGCCGCTCATCAACGAAGGTGCAAGAATTGAAGATCTTTCGGCTTCCATTTTTCAGGCAGTAGTGAATCAGACCATTTCCGGTCTTGCCTGCGGCCATCCGATCAAGGGAAAGGTTGCATTTCTTGGAGGACCTCTTTCTTTCCTTTCAGAGCTGAGAAAGAGATTCATCGAGACATTGGAACTTGCACCAGAAGATGTCATCTTTCCGGATGATTCCAGATTCTTTGTAGCCATCGGTGCTGCAAGGCTTTCAGAAAAGTACGGGAAGACCTCCCTTGGAAAGATTGATGATGCATTGAAGAATTCCAATGCGGCAGACCTGCAGGATACAAAATATCTGGAGCCTTTATTTGAAAACCGGGAGGAATATGATGCTTTCATCAATAGGCATGACCAGGATCAGGTGAAGAGAGGCAACATCCGGGAGGCGAAGGGTAACGTATATCTGGGAATTGATGCAGGTTCAACGACGACGAAAGCCGCTGTCATCAATGAAGATAAGGAAGTTATCTACAGTTTCTATGGAAATAACGAAGGAAAGCCGCTGGATGCTGTCATGGAAATCTTAAAGGATCTCTATCGTAAGCTTCCGGACCATGCGCACATTGCCAGAGCCTGTGTAACAGGATATGGCGAAGGGCTGGTAAAGACCGCATTTCGTCTGGACATGGGAGAAATTGAAACCATGGCTCACTATAAGGCGGCAGAAGAATTTCTTCCTGGTGTGGATTTCATTCTGGACATTGGCGGTCAGGACATGAAATGCATGCGGATCAAAGATGGCGCCATCTATAATATCATGCTGAATGAAGCATGTTCCTCAGGCTGCGGCTCGTTCATCGAAACCTATGCAAAATCCGTGGAGATGGGCGTTGCAGATTTCGCGCAGGAGGCTCTTTTTGCAGACAATCCGGTAGATCTTGGTACGAGATGCACTGTATTCATGAATTCCAAGGTAAAGCAGGCCCAGAAGGAGGGTGCAAGCATTGGAGACATTTCTGCGGGGCTTTCCTATTCCGTCATTAAAAATGCACTGTATAAGGTAATCAAACTGAGAAATCCCGATGAAGCAGGAGATAAGATCGTTGTTCAGGGAGGTACCTTCCTGAATAATGCCATATTAAGATCCATCGAACGCATTCTGGAAAAAGATGTTGTAAGACCGGATATCTCAGGAATCATGGGAGCATTTGGTGCAGCGCTTATTGCAAAGAATACATATTCTGAAGGGTTGAGCACCATCCTTTCAGAAAAAGAACTGAAAAATTTCAAGGCGGAAAGTACCCATGCCAGATGTAATGGATGTGAAAACAGATGCCTTCTGACCATTTCAAAGTTTTCCGACGGATCAAGATTCATCACCGGAAACCGCTGTGAAAAGGGGGAAGGAAAAGATGCTGTATCCAGAAACATTCCTGACATGTATGAATATAAATATGAGAGGCTGTTCAGTTATGACTCTCTGGCAGCAGCTCCGAGAGGACAGATTGGAATTCCGAGAGTATTGAACATGTATGAGAATTATCCATTCTGGCATACATTCTTTACGGAGCTGGGATTTGATGTTGTTCTTTCGCCGGCTTCCACAAAGAACATCTATGAAATGGGGATGGATACCATTTCATCGGATACCGCATGTTATCCGGCAAAGATTGTTCATGGTCATGTAAAGTGGCTGTGCAGACAGGGAGTAAAGAAGATTTTCTATCCTTCCATCAATTATGAAAGAGAGGAAGATAAATCTCAGCCAAACCATTATAACTGCCCGATTGTTGCCACCTATCCGGAAGTCATCGGAAACAACATGGATGATGTGTTCGAAGAATATGGAACAGAATTCATTCATCCGTTTGTTCCATATGATGACGATGAAAGACTGGTGAAGCAGCTGGCAAGGACTTTTGCAGACATTCCATCCAGGGAAATCGCCAAAGCGGTAAAAGCTGGGCGAAAAGAAGACGAAAGATTCCATGAAGATATTCGAAAGAAAGGAAAGGAAATCCTCGAATATATTGAAAAGACAGGAAAGAAAGGCGTTGTCATCTGCGGCAGACCATATCATGTGGATCCGGAAATCAACCACGGCATCAACAAGATGATCACATCCTTTGACATGCCGCTTCTTACCGAGGACTCCATTGCAGGTCTGGTGGATCTTGCAAGACCGGTCAGAGTTTTAGACCAGTGGGTATACCACTCCAGAATGTACAAGGCTGCGACATATGCCGGTACCAGAGATGACATAGAAATTGTACAGCTCAATTCGTTTGGATGCGGACTGGATGCGGTAACGACCGATCAGGTGGAAGAAATCTGCAGAAGGAATAATAAACTGTATACGGTTCTGAAGATTGATGAAGGTTCATCCCTTGGCGCTGCCAGAATCAGAATCCGTTCGCTGAAGGCTGCCATCGATGAAAGAGATAAGAACGGTATCAAGGCGGCTCCGGATAATCTGCCTTATGAGAGACAGATGTTTACAAAGGAGATGTCAAAGGATTATACCATCCTGATTCCGCAGATGTCACCCATTCATTTCAGACATGTTGCAACAGCTGTCAATGCAGCCGGCTACCGGGCGGTCGAGCTTCCTCCCGTAAATGTCCATGCAGTAGATGAGGGCCTGAGATATATCAACAATGATGCATGCTATCCGACGATTGTATCGCTTGGGCAGATTATCTCTGCTCTGAAAAGCGGGGAATATGATCTGGACAAGGTTGCCGTATTCATGTCACAGACCGGCGGACAGTGCAGAGCATCTAACTATGTGGCGCTCCTTCGAAAAGCATTAAAGGATCTGGACATGGAGCAGATTCCAATCATCTCCGTCAACATGGCAGGCCTTGAAAAGAATCCGGGATTCAAGCTGAGCCCGGGCGTAATCAAGCATGCTTTAATGGGCATCGTCTATGGAGACATGTTCATGCGGGTTCTCTATGCAACCAGACCATATGAAACCGTAGAAGGTTCTGCTGATGCCCTTTATGAAAAGTGGGCAAAGATTGCAGATGAAAACATCCGAAATGGAAACATGAAGGAATTTGCAGGAAATCTCAAAGGCATTGCCATGGACTTTGATGAACTTCCGATCAGAGAAGACATCCGCAAGCCGAAGGTTGGCGTGGTTGGAGAAATTCTCGTAAAATACCATCCGACAGCCAACAATGACATTGTCGGCGTCATTGAACAGGAAGGCGGACAGGCCGTCGTTCTTGACCTGATGGATTTTTTCCTGTACGGAATGGAATCCAAGAAATTCAATTACGAATATCTGTCCGGAAGCTGGGCGACCTACATGGGAAACAAGGCGGCAAAGGAAGTCGTGGAACAGTTCCGAAAACCGTATAGAAAGGCGCTGCGTGAATCTGTGAGATTTGAAGAGCCGTCTCATATAGAGGAGACAGCAGAAGAGGCTTCCAAGATCACTTCTGTGGGAAACCAGTGCGGAGAAGGATGGCTTCTGACCGGAGAAATGGTGGAGCTGATCAACTCCGGCTGCGAAAACATCGTTTGTCTTCAGCCGTTTGCATGCCTTCCGAACCATGTAACAGGAAAGGGCATGCTGAAAGCGATCAGAAAATACAATCCGAAAGCAAACATTGCTGCCATCGATTATGACCCTGGTGCATCCAGTGTCAACCAGCTGAACAGAATCAAGCTGATGATGGCAACCGCATATCGGAACATGAATCAGAAATAAGGAAAACAGGCCAGGCTCTGCAATGGCCTGTTTTTGATGGAAGCGTTCATCAATTGAATGTTTGCAGTTGTATGAGATATTCTTTTGTGATATAATTTATTGTTGTAAAAATAAATAGATAAGGAGGTGTCTCCATGGGTAGACACGGTACAATTGCAGGAAGAAAAGCAGCACAGGATTCAAAGAGAGCTGCAATGTTTACAAAATACGCAAGAGCAATCATCGTAGCAGCAAAAGCAGGGGGAGATCCGGATTACAATCCTTCCCTGAGAGTAGCCATAGATAAAGCGAAGGGCATCGGAATGCCGAACGATAACATTAACAGAGCCATCAAGAAAGGAACCGGCGAGCTGGCTGGAGAGACTTATGAAGAACTTTCCTTTGAAGGCTATGGTGTTGATGGTATCGCAGTTATCGTTAACGCACTGACAGACAACAGAAACAGAACAACCGCATCTGTCAGATCCACATTCGACAAGTGGGGCGGCAATCTCGGAACAACCGGATGCGTATCCTACATGTTCTCCAGAAAAGGTGTCATCCTTTTAGACAGTGAAGGTCTTGATGAAGAAGAAGTCATGATGCTTGCACTGGACGCAGGCGCTGACGATCTGATCGTGAATGAAGATCATTTTGAAGTTCAGTGTGAACCTGGCGTTTATCATGATGTTCATGGTGCTCTTCAGGAAGCCGGCTATGAGATCCTTTCATCAGAAGTAGAATATCTTCCATCCATGGAATCTACACCAAAGGAAGAGAATATCAAAAAGTTAAAGAAAATGATTGATCTTCTTGAGGAAAATGATGATGTACAGAATGTTTATACAAACTGCGCAATCGATCTGGAGGAATATGACGTTTAAACATGAGTCATTCAGGACACCATTCGGTGTCCTTTTTTGAATCGCAACGGAGGAGATCATGATACAGATTATATTATGCGTGGCCGGTTTTCTATTGATGCTGGTCATATGCATTTTTGATATTGGTGTTTTTTCGAAAAAAAAGAGCCTGTGGGGACTGGTGTCTGTCATCAGTGCGCTTGCAGGAATCGGCGCCATGGTATGGATTTTCTTTACCATCCGTGCCGGAATCGATGCAACCTTGTATTATTGGGCAGTTCCGGTCATTTTGTTTGTATTGAATGCTTTTGCCGGAAAGAAGAGGGACCAGGATGTGGAAAAAGGGGAGATTATTGTGCCTCTGCTCTGCGTTGCCCTGCTGGTTTCCATATACTTTTTCATACAGAATTCTTAAAGGAGAGATTTTATGAAGATCAGACGATACAAACACGATTCGGAAGTTTCCTATACGCTGGGAGCTGCACTGACCTATGAACTCATCAGCTGCCGCCGGGAGCTGGTGACCAGGGTGCTGGTCAGGTCCAGCACAGAGGAATCGCCGGGCATCTTAAGGATTCTGGATGCCTGCAGAGAAAAAAACATTCCTGTGGAAAAGAATGATAAGGCATTTAACATTCTTTCTCCAAAAGGAAACTGTTTCATCATCGGAGAATTCCGGAAATTCCAGGAGCCTCTGCAGGAAGGAAACCATATCGTTTTAGTCAACCCGTCAGATGCAGGAAACATGGGAACCATCATCCGTACGGCAGCAGGATTTGGAATCCGTCAGATTGCGGTTATCAGGAATGCCGTCGACTGTTTTGATCCGCGGACGGTCCGCGCAACAATGGGCGCACTGTTTCATGTTTCCATTGAATATTTTGATACATTTGAAGAATACTTGCAGAGATTTCCTGCAAATGAAAAATATGCTTTCATGCTGCAGTCGAGCAGTCCGCTTCCAAAGATACAGAAGAAGGCTCCATATTCCCTGGTCTTTGGAAATGAAGCGACCGGCCTTCCGGATTCCTTTGCAGAAATCTGCAACAGCGTAAGAATCATTCATTCTACAGATATCGACAGTCTGAACCTTCCCATGGCTGCAGGGATTGCCATGTACGAATTCACGAAAGAGGACTGGAATTAAGAAAAGCAATTTTGCTTCAGCCCATTGAAATGAACAGATGGAATTGGTAAAATATATATGATCCTGGGCTGTTCGTTAAGGAAATGTAATTCAACCTACAGTTTCACATTGGGATACCGGACGTCCGTCTGCCTATGTCAGGCCTCCTTGCAGTGGAAGACAGAATTCAGATGGCAGGTGACCCACCTATCTTAGATAGGGCGTGAATTGCTTCCTGACGGCACAACGGGATCTTTTTTACAGGTAATATTTCCTGAAGGAGGTAACAAATCTTGGCATATCTCATATTATCCCTATGCATACCGGCATATATCCTGGTTTCTGCAGTCTGCATGAAAGCAGCGCCGCAAAGCAGCATCACGTCTTTTTTCGGATACAACGGAAAAGTTATTCCCAAGACAGAGGAGATGATGGCACTGGCATACCAGTGGTGCAGCAATGTCTGGCTGATCATGGGAATTCTATTTACAGCTCTGTCCATATTTGTTTTTAGAATTTCTCCCGCTGACATGAAACTCTGGTTTTTCATTATCCTCCTTCTGATTCAGGGAGGCTTTCTGGTAGGCACCATCGTAAAGATTGAATTGAAACTGATCTCCATGTTCCATAAAGATGGAACAAGAAAGGAAGCATGATGGAAGAAGAAAGAAAGGGATTCAGGATTGGGCCCATACGGCCGCCCAGTGAGGCTGACAGCCTGCTTCTGCAGGTAACCAGAGGATGCACATGGAATAAATGTAAATTCTGCCAGCTGTACAGGCATACAAAGTTTCAGGCATATTCTGCTGACAGCATCCGCAGGGACATCGATACCATGGCCTTTTACAGGGACGTGATCTATCGGTTCCGGGACAGCAGCGGAACCTATGATATCAATGGAATCAACGAATATCTTTTCCGTCTGCCTTCGGGAGAGAGAGAATCCTTCCATATGATGGCAAACTGGCTGATCAACGGAGACGGTTCTGTATTTCTGCAGGACGGAAATACCACAGCGCTGAGCTCGGGCAGGCTCTCCGATGTACTGATCTATCTGAGAGAGAGATTCCCGGAAATCACAAGGGTCACATCCTACGGAAGAGCCCAGAATCTTGCAAAGAACGGTCCGGAATATTATGCGGAGCTGAAAGAAGCAGGACTTGACAGAATTCATTCTGGGTATGAATCCGGTTCGGATGCAGTACTTTCTCTTG
>JAZRWY010000072.1:0-2184 GCA_045599945.1 Anaerovoracaceae bacterium
TTTTATTAGTTTCCATACATAGATGATTATAACACAAATGAGTCATGAGAGTTCTTCTCATGACCCATTTTTTGCTTTATTAACAAAAGTTTATTTTCTACGTTATACCTCAGAAAATCACCCTGATTTTTGTACCTTCTCCCGGAGCGCTCTCCAGTTCTATATCCGCCTCAAGCCTTTCTGCTGCACGCTTTACAATGGCCAGTCCCAGGCCCGTGCCGCCGGTTTTTGATGAAGCGCCTTTGTCTACCCTGTAGAATCTCTGAAAGATCTTATCCTGTTCCTCCAGAGGTATTCCCACGCCTGTATCCCTTACGGATAATACCGGTCTGGAGTCGCCATTCACTCCAACATATACCTTAACCGAACCGCCTGATTCAGTAAACTGCAAAGCATTGCTTATGAGATTTTCTGCAATACACCTAAGCAGCTTGCTGCTGGCGTGCAGCACTGTTTTTTTTCCATCCAGTTCAGGAGCATTCAGTTCCAGTGACACTCCTTTCATTTCCGCCATATTCTTAAATGTAGTTACCGCCCTGCAGGCAACACTGCAAAGGTCAATGTCCTCCTCCTCAAATATCTGTGAAGGATCATCCAGACGGCTAAGAGCAAGTATTTCTTCAACCATAGTCAATGTTCTCTGGGTTTCCATGTAAATTCTAAACCCGAATTCTCGTGCGTCTTCACCTGTAGCCATGCCATTGGCAATGAGCTCCGCATATCCGGATATAGAGTGCAGAGGTGTTTTTAGCTGATGAGTTACATTTGTTGATAAATTTATTCTGTCATTTTCATTAAAGATATTCATTATTCCACTTCCAGTTTATAACCTACGCTTCTAAGTGTGCTAATGTGTACACCTTTCACTCCTGCATGTCTGATTTTTGCACGAAGAGTCCCCACATGAACATCAACCGTACGCGATTCTCCAAGATACTCGATTCCCCATATTTTCTCAATAATCTGCTCACGTGTAAACGCCCTGCCCGGATTATTCATAAACATATCAAGAATCTCAAACTCCTTAAATGTGAGTACAACAGGTTCCCCGCCAACGGTAACCTTTCTCTCATCAGTATTGACCGTAATATTGCCAATACTGACTGAAGCAGTTTTTTTACCGCTGCTGCGCCTTAGTACCGCCTTGACCGTTGCAGCCAGTTCCATCATGCCAAAAGGTTTAGTCATGTAACTGTCCGCACCCAGATCCAGACCATGTACCTTGTCTATTTCAGAGTCCATGGCAGTGGCCAGAATTACAGGTATATCCCGTGTGTCCGACCTAAGCCGCAGATCCTTCAGAATTTCAAGGCCGCTTTCTCCGGGCAGCATAACATCAAGAACTATAAGCTCCGGAAGTTCCTTCTTAAGGGCTGCTCTAAGCTCCTTGCCATCTCCGAATCCTTTGGCTTCGTAGCCCGAATTTGTCAGTGCATAAACCATCAGTTCGCACATTATTTCTTCATCTTCTACACAGTAAATCATACCCATATTGTAAACCTGTTGTACCCTTTCTTCAACTTTAACGGATTGTTTTCAGTTTACTTTTCTTTGTAGTATAACTGACAGGAACAGAATCCTTCGAAATCGGGATCCGCAATCTGCTGCAGAAATTCATTGCAAACACACTTGTTCTCTTCAGATTTAACTACCTTACATGGACAGTATCCGCCGGTTCTTGCAAGACCGATCTTGATGTTGTCTGCCATTTCCTTGTTTCTGTTTTCTCTTACTAACATACCCATTACCTCCAATTATTTCTTGTCCTTCAGATTCTTCCAGGATCCGCTGTTTCCCGAGCATGCTTTTGCCTCCGGCAGCGGTCTCTTTCCTCTTCTTTCAAGTTCTCTGTCCAGATCCTCTCTGAGATTCATGGATGAAAAACTCTTTTCATTCTTTCTATTCTTCATAATACTTATCTCCTTTCCTTTAAACCCTTTTACTTAATAAACTTATTTATATCAACGGTGCTTAAGCCCGTAGTTTTCATGCCACGCTGCCGCCATAGCCTGCTACCGCATACCCGTCATTGCCGCTATAAACCTGATTGAATGTTTTCATAGCCTCAATACCATGGCCGTTTACCGTCAGGACAAGTTCCAGAAGTTCACCTGAGGGTAATCTGCACTCATACAGATCCGATAGCGTAGCCTGAATAAATTCATCAATCTCACTGCAGTCTCC
>JAZRWY010000073.1:0-22600 GCA_045599945.1 Anaerovoracaceae bacterium
AGTCATTTTGAAGCTTGAAAAAAACTGTCTGAAAAGATACGAATTATAGTTGACACTGTTAATTTCTTGTGTTAATATGAACGAGCGTCAAAAAGAGATGGACGCATAGCTCAGCTGGGAGAGCACCTGCCTTACAAGCAGAGGGTCACAGGTTCGAGCCCTGTAACTCCCACCATTTGCGGCCAAGTAGTTCAGTTGGTTAGAATGCCAGCCTGTCACGCTGGAGGTCGTCAGTTCGAGCCTGATCTTGGTCGCCAAATTTTGCTGGTGTGGCTCAACGGTAGAGCAGCTGATTTGTAATCAGCAGGTTGGGGGTTCGATTCCCTCCACCAGCTCCAATATTGGGGAGGAGTGCCCGAGGGGCTAAAGGGGGCGGACTGTAAATCCGTTGGCTAAGCCTACAGTGGTTCGAATCCACTCTCCTCCACCAACATTATGCGGAAGTGGCTCAGGGGTAGAGCATCGCCTTGCCAAGGCGAGGGTCGCGAGTTCGAATCTCGTCTTCCGCTCCATTTCATGCGGGTGTAGTTCAGTGGTAGAACACCAGCCTTCCAAGCTGGTCATGTGAGTTCGATTCTCATCACCCGCTCCAATTTTAAATGTGGGCTCATAGCTCAGCTGGATAGAGCAACGGCCTTCTAAGCCGTGTGTCTGGGGTTCGAATCCCTATGGGCTCACCATTATTTCGTTAAAAATGAATACTGAACAGACTAACGATGGGGTATAGCCAAGCGGTAAGGCAACGGACTTTGACTCCGTCATTCGTAGGTTCGATTCCTGCTACCCCAGCCAGATATGACCCAATAGCTCAGTCGGCAGAGCACTTGACTTTTAATCAAGGTGTCCGGAGTTCGAATCTCCGTTGGGTCACCAGTATTAATTGAAGATTGTAATAGTAGAATTCACAGATGGAGAGGTGTCCGAGTGGTTTAAGGAGCCGGTCTTGAAAACCGGTGAGTCCGTAAGGGCCCGTGGGTTCGAATCCCACCCTCTCCGCCAAAAAAATTTGAAAGTATGATCCAGCCTGGAGAAGTACTCAAGAGGCTGAAGAGGACGGTTTGCTAAACCGTTAGGGTTCGCATAAGGGCCGCATGGGTTCGAATCCCATCTTCTCCGCCATTCATAGGGGTATAGCTCAGCTGGTAGAGCAGCGGTCTCCAAAACCGCGTGCCGTGGGTTCGATTCCTACTGCCCCTGCCATTTACTTTTAAAATTTCATATCGGGGTGTAGCGCAGTTTGGTAGCGCAACTGGTTTGGGACCAGTGGGCCGCGGGTTCAAATCCTGCCACCCCGACCATCATCTTATGATTGTGGGCCTTTAGCTCAGTTGGTTAGAGCGTCCGGCTCATAACCGGCAGGTCCTGGGTTCGAGTCCCCGAAGGCCCACCAATTTCATACTTTGTAATATTTGCCCAGATAGCTCAGTAGGTAGAGCAGGGGGCTGAAAATCCCCGTGTCCTTGGTTCAATTCCGAGTCTGGGCACCATGTTTTTTTTGGAAAGTCGCTGGAGCGGCTTTTTTCGTAGAAGGAATCTGGAGGTTTGTCATGGCACAGCTATATTACAGATACAGCACGATGAATGCTGGAAAGTCCACAGAACTGATCATGGTGGCACATAATTATGAAGAGAGAAATCAGAAGGTCATGACGCTGGTTCCGGCCATTGATGACCGTTACGGAAGCGGTGTCATCACGTCAAGGATCGGTGTTCAGCGTGAAGCATTGATGATCAATGATGATACAAACATACTGGAAATGTATCTGGAAGAGGATGCAAAAGGTCATGTGGACTGTCTGCTCATTGATGAGTGCCAGTTTCTGAAGAAACATCATGTGGAAGAACTGATAGAAATCGTAGATACATTCAACACACCTGTCATTGCCTACGGCCTGAAAAATGACTTCAGAAATGAATTGTTTGAAGGCTCATATTATCTTCTGATCTATGCAGACAAGATTGAAGAACTGAAAACAATCTGCTGGTGCGGAAGAAAAGCCACCATGATAGCAAGACTGGTTGATGGGAAAATCGTCAAGCAGGGGGAACAGATTGTAATCGGCGGAAATGACATGTACGTTTCCCTGTGCAGAAAGCACTATAACGATGGCAGGCTGGGTCCTGATGAGAAATAGCAGGGAGGGTGATCCTCCCTTTTTTTGAGTGAGAAAGAGAATTGATGAAGAGTAAGAAAAAAGAAAAGAATATGGTAAAGGGAACCTTCATGAAGCATCCGAAAGGCTTTGGATTTGTAGCGGCCGATGATGCAGAGGAAGGGAGTCTGGACATTTTCATTTCTCCGGATGATACGAATGGAGCCATGTCAGGAGACAGGGTATTGGTGGATCTCATCCCGGAATGGCTGTGGGAGAGAACAAGGCCGGAAGGAATCATCTCCAGAGTGCTGGAGAGAAATGTCACAGAAATCACCGGTACCTTCCGTTTTTCAAAAAAAGGCGGAATCGTATATCCTGCCGATGCAAGGCGCGGCATGGAGGTCACCATCCCTGCAGGAGAGACCAGCGGCGCCCGGGATGGAGATAAGGTGGTTGTGAAGATTCTCTCCTATCCGGACGGAAAGAAAAAGGCGCTTGGCCATGTATCTCAGATTATTGCCAGAAGAAATGAAGCCGGTGCAGATATCAAGGAGATGATCCGTTCAAAGGGATTTCAGTTCACATTTCCAAGCAGTGCCAGAGCACAGGCAGCAGCCATTGAAAAAAACGGTATCTCTGAAAGTGACTGCCGGGGCAGAAGAGATTTGAGAAAAAAGAAGGTTTTTACCATTGATGGCGCATCGTCCAGGGATTTTGACGATGCGGTCAGCATCGAAAAACTTCCGGACGGAAACTATCTGCTGGGCGTGCATATTGCAGACGTCACCCATTATGTATCGGAGAACTCTCCGCTGGACATGGAAGCTTTAAAGCGCGGCAATTCCGTCTATGTGCTTGACCAGGTGGTTCCCATGCTTCCCAAGGAGCTGTCCAACGGAATATGCTCCCTGAATGAAGGGGTGAACCGGCTCTGTCTTTCGGTGGACATGACGGTAGATGGCGCAGGAAAAGTGATTTCCCATGACATCTATGAATCGGTCATCTGCTCCTGTCACAGGCTGGTCTATGAGGATGTTTCAGATATCCTGGAAAACGGAGACGACCATCTGATCAACGAATATGAAGATATTTATGATGAACTTCTGGAGATGGAGGAACTCTACCGGATTCTGGCAAAAGCAAGAGATCTGAGGGGGAGCATAGATTTCGATGCGCCCGAAGCAGAGATTGAGCTGGACCGGAAAGGAAATGCCATAGACGTCTCTCCGGTAGAAAGAAGAACAGCCAACCGGCTGATTGAAGAATTCATGCTTCTTGCCAATGAGACGGTGGCGCAGCATTTCTTCTGGATGGATCTTCCGTTTATCTATCGTGTCCATGAAAAGCCGGAAGCAAAGAAAATGGCGGAATTCAAGCTGTTTTTAGAAGGGTTTTCCATCCGGCTGAAATCTGATGTCTCCAATGTGCATCCGAAGGTTCTAAGCGATATTCTGAAGGAAATAGAGGGAAGCCGTTACGAGGGTGTAGTCAGCACTGTCATGCTCAGAAGCATGCAGAAGGCATATTATTCCAACGAATGCGGTGGACACTACGGCCTTTCTCTGACGTATTATGCACACTTCACATCGCCAATCCGAAGATATGCCGACCTTTTCATCCATAGGGTCATCAAGGAGAGCCTTCATGGCAGCCTGAATGCGGAAAGAATATCTCTCCTTTCGGCAAGAGCTTCTGAAGCAGCAGATGCGGCATCAGGAATGGAGCGTCTTGCGCTGGAAGCGGAGCGTGACGGCGAGAAGATGAAAAAAGCGGAATACATGAAAAAGCATATTGGAGAAGTATATGACGGAATCATATCCGGCATCGCAAATCTGGGATTCTTTGTCCAGCTTCCCAATACAGTAGAAGGCATGGTCCGTCTGGATTCTCTGAGCGATGACTATTATCTGGCGGACATGGCAGGATACCGGGTGATCGGGGAAGGAAAAAAGAAGATCTACGCCCTGGGAGACCGGGTAAAGGTCAAATGCATTGGTGCCAATGTTTATGAACATACGGTAGATTTTGTTCTGGATGAACAGAAGAAAAAGAAAAAGCGCAGAAACAGATAAGAGGTCACGGACATGTGACCTCTTTTTATGACTAGTTTTTCTGTCTGACCGGATTCCAGAAGCCTGGAGTAAATAAAATGAGAACGGTGAAAAGCTCCAGTCTTCCAATGATCATCAGGAAGGACAGAACAATCTGTGAGAATGGAGAGAAGATGGAATAGTCACCTGCAGCTCCAAAATTACCAAAGGATATGCCGGTATTGGAAAGTGCGCTAGCCGCAGTTCCAATGGATGTCTCCAGATCGATGGAATCGATGGAGAGAAGCAGGAATCCTATGGTGAAAACGGCAATGTATGCAAGAATGAATGTGGTGATCTGAGATACGCCACCCGGAGTCAGAGGTTCTCTGCCGATTTTGACAGAAACAACCGAGCGGGGATGAATCCTGGTACGGAAGCCTCTCCGGATCAGCTTGAAGCAGACCATGGCGCGGATGACCTTCATTCCTCCGGATGTGGAGGCAGCGCAGCCGCCAATCAGCATCAGGGAGAACAGGAGCATTTTCGAGAATATCGGCCACGAATTGAAATCCGCAAAGGAGAATCCCGAAGTGGTTGCAAAGGACATGACCTGTGTCAGGGAATGGCGAAGTGATGCACCAAAGGATTCATAGATGCCTTCCGATGCCAGATTCAGGGCAATCAGGAAGGCCGTCACAGCAATCATGCATGTGAATGTGCGGAATTCTGCATTGGAAACCACCTCTCTGAATCTGCGATGGATGGCAAAATAGTAGAGGTTGAAATTGATGGCAACCAGGAAGGAAAAAATCGTGATGACAATTTCCACATACATGCTGTCATAATATGCAAGACCGTTTGCATGGGTCATGAGACCGCCGGTTGAAATGGTCGAAAGGGTGTTTACCAGAGATTCAAAAGGATTCATTTTTCTGCTGAATAAAAGCAGGAGAAATTCCAGAATGGTAAACAGAAAATATGTGAGATAGAGAATCCTTGCGGAGTCGCTGATCTTGTTTGTCACCTTGTCGATTTTCGGAGACGGCATTTCAGCCCTGGCCAGATTCTGTCCGCCGATTCCCAGAGCCGGAAGGATGGAGACCGCCAGAACCAGAATACCCATGCCGCCCAGCCAGTGTGTGACGGAGCGGAACAGAAGAAGACTTCTTGGAGCCAGTTCTCCCACGATTGTGGAAGCGCCGGTTGTTGTAAAGCCGGCGGTAGCTTCAAAGATTGACTGGGTGACCGTCAGTCCGTAGCCGGAAAAATAGTAGGGAATGGCACCGAAGATGCAGCTGAAAATCCAGCAGAAGGCAACGATGATATATCCATCCCGGATTTTCAGATTGGTACGGGTTCTCTGAAATCTGGTGAAAATGAAAACGCCAAGGATAATGAATAACAGGCTGCAGATGAAAAAGCTCCGCATGCAGCTTTCTTCACCGTAATACAGGGCACACAAAAATGGCGGCAGCATACTGATGCCGGTAACTGTCAATACAAGTCCCGATATTCTGATTAGAAGCCTGTAATTTAAATCCATGGTTTCCCCTTATCTGTTTGGATCCCAGAACAGCGGGGTGAAGACTGCAAGGAATGTGAACAGTTCCAGTCTTCCCGCTATCATGAGAAATGAAAGTACAAATTTTGAAAATCCTGAAAACATGCTGTAGGTACAGGCAGTACCTGCCAGTCCAAAAGCAGGACCTGCATTTCCGAGGCAGGATGCAGTGGACGAAATGGTTGCCAGGAAGTCGAAGTTATCCAAAGATACAAGAAGCACTCCCACGATAATCACAAGGATATACAGGAAGAAGAAACTTATAGCTTTGATGACAGTATCATTGGTAATGTGCTTATCCGATATGCGGATTCGAATGACTGCATTCGGATGAAGACGGATGCTGAAACTTCGTTTCAGCAGTTTAAACAGAATGATGATTCTGTAGATTTTAATTCCGCCGGCAGTGGACCCCATGCATCCGCCGATGAGCAGAAGCAGGAACAGCAGAGCCTTTAAGCTGTTGGACCAGACATCGATGTCTGCCGCTGTGAAGCCGGTGGTTGTTATGATGGATGTTACCTGGAAAAATGATTCCGATATGACTTCTCCATCTGCTCCAAACCGGTAGGTATTGTTGATAATCAGGATAAAGGAAGCAGAAAGAAGAAGTATCAGGTAGACCCGAAATTCAATGTTCCTTCTCAGGATGGAAGGACCATGCTTAAAGGTCATGATATATGTGTTATAGTTTCCTGCAGCCAGGAACATGAACAGCATGGTAATGATCATGATGAATCCGCTGCCGAAATGGCCGATTCCATCATCATGGATGGAGAAGCCGCCGGTGCTGACGGTACTGAAAGCATGGCAGACCGATTCGAACAGGGAGCATCCTTTCAGAAGCATCAGAAGGATCATGCTGATGGTAAGACCGATATAGATCAGGCTGATGATTCTTGTATTGGTGGCTGCCTGCTGGTCTGTCTTTTCCTGGGCTGAACTGGACTCTACCGTCAGATTGACCCGGTTTCTGTTCAGCCATGGAATGAGAGATCCGGCCAGTGCAAGAACGCCGAAGCCGCCAAGCCACTGGGTGAGGGCTCTCCAGAAAAGAATACTCTTTGGAAGATCCTCCACGTGGTCAAAAATGGTTGCACCGGTTGTTGTAAATCCGGAGCAGGCCTCAAATAATCCATCGATATATGCAGGGCATACGCCACTGATAACATAAGGGAATGCACCCAGAACCGGAAACAGAAGCCAGGATCCGGTAACGACAAAAAAGCCGTCTCTGACTTTCAGTCTTCCTGCTGCATCATCAGTCAGTTTTCGTACAATGACTCCGGTCACCAGTACGAGAATGAACATCAGATAGAAAGCTCCGGCACTTCTGATTTCCTTATTCACAATGGCAATGCAGGCAGGAACCAAAAAAGTGGCGGACAGTATGACCAACATGCCGCCAAGTATATGGATGCCTGATTTTATGTTCAGATTCATAAATAATCAGCCTCTTTTGAAGAAACCTCTTTTTTCTTTTACATTAATAAGTTTTTCAAGCTCTTTGCCGCCTGTCAGAAGGGAGAGAATCATGACTCTGTCTCCATCCTGGATTCTGGTCTGTCCATTCGGGATGATGACATCAGCTCCCCGGTGAATGGCTGCAATGATTACGCCCTCCGGAAGGTTCAGACTGCTGATCTTTCCGTCTGTAATCGGCATGCCTTCGTCAACGAAAATTTCCACAATCTCTGCCTGTCCCTGGATCAGCGTGGATGAGATGACTCTCTTGGAACCCTGAATGTATCTGGAGATACTGTTTGCAGAAATATCCAGCGGATTCAGGGTCATATCGATACCCATCTTTTCGATGATGTCTCCATAGCTTTCCCGGCTGATCTTGGCGATTACATCTTCGATCCCATGGGATTTTGCTGTCAGTGCAAGAAGCAGATTTTCTTCATCAAATCCGGTTGCTGTGACAAAAGCATCCATTTCTTCGAAGTTCTCGTCTTCCAGAAGAGAAAGATCTGTGGCATCTCCATGAAGAATCATGACATTTTTCAGTCTGGTGGAAAGATAATGACATCTTTCCTTATTGATTTCTATCAGCTTGACAAAAGCGCCGAAATCCGAAAGCTTCTGCGCAAGGAAAAATCCTGTCTTTCCGCCGCCGATGATCATGACGCGCTGAAGATCCGTATACTTTCCTCTTTCGTGGACCTTTCTTGCCAGTTCTGCAATCGGACCTTTTCTGCCGACAACATAGACAGTATCCGTACCCTGAATGGTGGTTTCTCCTTTTGGAATGATGACTTTTCCCTTCCGGTCAATGGCAACAATCAGCATACCGCCCATGATTTCATGCGCCTCCGTCAGATCCATGCCGGACAGAGCCGGAATCTTGTGGGCGCTGAATTCCAGCAGAGATACTTTCCCACTGGTAAAGATACCATTGGTAAGAGTGTTTTTTTCTGCAAGATATTTATATATTTCATTGGTAATGAGAAGATCGGGGTTGATGATGAAATCGATATTCATCAATTCCTTGATGAATTCAATCTGATTCATGTGCTCCGGATCCCTGACTCTGGCAATGACGCGGGAACATCCCAGCGCCTTTGCAAAAGATGCAATGCACAGATTTTTTTCATCCTTATCGGTTGCTGCAACCAGAAAGTCATACCCGCCGATGCCGTGTTCTTTCAGAAATGAAGTGGATTTGGCATTTCCCAGGATGGTCATGACATCAACATGTGATGAAAGACGGTCCAGAACCTCTTCATTCTTGTCGATGACAGTGACAGCATTTCCACCTGTCGTCAGATTGTTGATTACTCGCATTCCGAGCTTTCCCGCTCCCACAATGGCAATTTTCATGATTTTCCTCGATTCATTATCTTTTTTTTCTAAACACATATTATACAACTGCTCCGGTTTTTTGTAAAGCAAGATGGCAGACAGATACCGGATTTGGGGCAAGAAAGTATGGCTTTTACATATATTTTACCAATATTTATGATATAATTAGGATATTAAAAAAAAGGAAAGAATAAAATGGAAATCAAAAGAATCATCGGCGGCTGGCTCGAGTCCAACTGCTACATCATATATGATGAAAAGACAAGAGAAGCATATATCATCGACCCAGGCTATGAGAAGAAGAAATATGTGGATTTTGTAAGAGAAAAGAATCTGAAACCTCTTGGCGTGCTTCTTACGCATCATCACAGCGACCACAGCGGAGAGGCAGCAGGCGTAAGGAGCATGCTCGGATGCCCGGTGCATATCCACGAAAAGGACGCCGGCATCCTTCGCGCATCCATGACTGCCGCAGATCTTGAACTGAAGGACGGAGACAGCCTTCCGCTGGGAGAAGAAACCATCACCGTTCTTCTCACGCCCGGGCATACAAGAGGAAGCGTCTGCTTTTTCGCAGAAACGTCCGGCATCTGTTTCACAGGTGATACGGTATTCAATGTGGACCTGGGAAGAACAGACCTGGAAGACGGAAGTCCGGAAGAGATGGTGCAGTCCATCCTGCATGTGGTCAATCAGTGGAAGGACGATATCTTCATCTATCCGGGGCATGGAGACGGATGCACCATGGAAACGGTCCGGAGAATCAATGAGGAATTCAAGGAGATAACGAAATGATTATAATCCTGCTGATTCCGGCAATCATGGTAATTGCCGGATACATGATGTACAGCCATCCGCCAAAGAAAATCAATGGATTCTACGGATACCGCACCAGAATGGCAAAGAAAAACAAAGACACCTGGGAAACTGCCCATGACCTGTGCGGCAGAATCTGGATGAGAGACGGTCTGGTCATGCTGGGGCTTTCCCTGATTCTTCTTGTTGTATTCATCAATGCAGCCCGCGGAGAAACTCTGGGAGCGATCATTACCATTCTGGAAATTGCGGTCATGCTGTATGGAACATATGAGACGGAACAGGAACTAAAGACCATTTTCCGGGAAGATGGATCAAGAAAGGAGAAAAAAGCATGAGAAGAAGGGACAGAGAAGTAACGGATATCCATGAGATTCTTCACGTTCTGGATACCAGCGAGGTGCTGCACCTTGGACTGGTGGACGATGGAAAGCCATATATCGTTCCCATGAATTACGGGTATGTGATGGACGATGGAAGGTTAACCTTTTATGTGCATGGATCGCTGGAAGGAAGAAAAATCGATGTCATCCGAAAGAACGGGGACTGCTGCGTGCAGATGGAATGCGACGGAAAAGGTTTTGAAGGGAAAGTGGCATGCCAGTATGGATACAGCTACTATTCTCTCATGGGATTCGGACGCGCACATATTGTTGAGGATGTAGAGGAGAAGATGAAAGCTCTTTCCATCCTGATGAAAACGCAGACAGGAAAAGATTTTGCATTTCACGAAAAACTGGTATCGATCGTCAGTGTCATCCGGATTGACTGCGACAGCTATACGGCAAAGCATCGTCCGCTGCCTGCAGGAACAATGGAGCAGAAGGAAGAATGAAAAAGAAAAATGGAATGGCAAAAGCAGGATGGCTCTTCGTCATCTTCGGGATTCTATGCATTGGGCTGAAGGCCGTATCGCCGGAATCTGTGGATGGGGCAGGCGTGCTTCATGAGTTGTTTTTTCTGCTTCCCATCGGATTTGGAGCATTGTTTTCCGGCATGCTTCTCCTGGTGATTGCAGCAGTCAGAAACAGAATCAGGAACAGAAAGGGCTAATATGGAATATCTGGATATTGTGGATGAAAATACAGGAGAGCCGGCAGGAAAAACAGAAGAGAGAGCACGGATACACGAAAAAGGAATCTGGCATAGAACGGCACATGTATGGCTGTTAAGGAAAAGAGAAGGAAAAACACAGATTCTCCTCCAGATGCGGGCAAAGGATAAGGATTCCTATCCTTCCTGCTTTGATATATCCAGCGCCGGGCATATACCGGCAGGTTCGGGATTTAAAGACTCGGCAGTCAGGGAACTGAAAGAGGAACTGGGCCTTGAAGCAGCGCCGGAGCATCTGGTGTGCTGCGGGGACAGAAGAATCTCTGCGGACGATGTTTTTCATGGAAAGGAATACCATGACAGACAGTATTCCAGAGTGTTTCTTCTGTGGACGGATGTTGAGGAAGAGGACTTAGATATCCAGAAGGAAGAAGTGGAATACGTTCTTTGGATGGATTTTGAAGAGTGTCTGCGAAAGGTAAGGGAGAATCTAATACCCCACTGTATTTTTGAAGAGGAACTTGAAATGGTGAAAAAACAGATGGATATGGACATAAGGCTCATTGCGCTGGATCTGGATGGAACCACACTGAACAGCAGAAGCGAACTGACGATGAAGACAAAGGAGGTTCTGGAAAAAGCAATCGCGCAGGGCGTGCATGTTGTTGTTGCAACAGGAAGAACCTTCAGCGCAGTTCCCGATGAGGTCAAGGCCATAAAAGGAATGGAATACATCTGCACATCAAACGGCGCAGAAATCAGAAATCTGCAGGAGAATACCCTGGTATATTCCAACTATCTGAAAGGAGAGACCATTGAAGCGGTTGTTTCCATCCTGAGAAAAGAAGATTTCATGCTGGAGGTATTTGTTGACGGGCTGGCATATACGGATGCTGTCAACTACCGAAAGGCAGTGGAAGGCGTCCTGGGATACAGAAATGAAAAATATATCGTGGATACAAGAAATCCTGTGGAAGATATCTTTGCATTCATGCTGGAACACAAGGATAGAATAGAGAATGTCAATGTAAACTTTAAGGACATGAATGACAAGTGGCGGATGCAGCCGGTCCTCGAGGCCATTCCGGACACAACAATCACATCGTCCTTTGATCATAACTGGGAGATTGGCGGCGCAACCACAAGCAAGGCAGAGGCTCTTCGAAACCTATGCAGGATGCTGGGCCTTACTGCAGATGAGATCATGGCAGCGGGAGACAGTCCCAATGACGGCGCCATGCTTTCGCTTGCAGGGCTTCCTGTGGCGGTCGGAAATGCCAAGCAGGTCATCAAGGACCAGGCAAGATTCATTACCGGAACCAATGATGAAGATGGTGTGGCAGATGCAATCGAAAGGTTTGTTCTACAAAAATAGAAATAAATGTAAATACTTCTATTGATTTACAGATATATAAATGGTAAAATCTGTATATTAAATCAAAAGGATGGAAACATGGATATCAGAAAAATCAGCAGAAATGACAGCCGTTATCCCGATCTGCTTCAGCTGATCGACGATCCGCCGGAAGAACTCTGGTATGAAGGGGATCTGTCTCTTCTATCCGGGCCCTGCGTTGCAGTTGTCGGATCAAGAAAGGCAAGTGAATATGGAATACGGATGGCCGAAGCAATTGGGCGAAGCCTTGGAAACGGAGGCGTTACAGTGGTAAGCGGCATGGCTTACGGAGTGGACATAGCCGCCCATCAGGGCGCCCTTGGTACCAGAGGAAGCACCATTGCCGTGCTGGGAAGCGGCATCGACATGGAACGCTCCAGATATAAAGGAGGGATTTTTTCGGATATTCGCAGCAGAGGGCTTGTCCTTTCGGAATATCCGCCGGGATATCCGGCATCGAAGCATACATTTCCAAGAAGAAACCGGATCATTTCCGGAATCGCTGCAGCCGTATGTGTCGTAGAGGCCGGAATCGGCTCCGGATCTCTCATTACAGCAGAACTTGCGAATGAACAGGGAAGGTGCGTCTATGCGGTTCCGGGAAATATCGATTCCGAGACTTCCCTTGGGGTGAACAAGCTAATCCGGGATGGTGCTGTTCCGGTCATTACCGTTGGCGACATTCTGGAAGACATGGGCATATATATAAAGGAAGATAAAAAGCTGGAACGGGAGGAGATTCAGATTCTGTCGGTGCTGAAAAGAAGCGGAGAGACCTCCATTCCTGAAATTGTGAAAAAAACCGGGAAAAGCAAGGAACAGGTATTGAGCATACTGTCCGTTCTGGAAATGAAGGGGCTGATTCACACGGAGCTTGGGAAGGTGTTTTTTGTGTGAGGATAACAATTAGTGGTTGCAAAATGAAAAGAAAGTACATATAATGTGTTTCTAGGATAACAAAGAGGAGAAAATGGATGGCAACTGCAAAAAAACAGGAAAAGAAAAAGACGCTAGTAATCGTAGAATCACCATCTAAGGCGAAGACAATCGGCAAGTATCTGGGGGGCACCTACAAAGTCATTGCATCCGTAGGACATGTCAGAGATCTGCCGAAAAGCAAGCTAGGCATAGATATAGAAGATAATTTTGAACCGCAGTATATCTCCATCAGAGGAAAGGGCGATATTATCCGGGAGATTAAAAAGGAAGCAAAGAATGCATCCAGAGTATATCTCGCAACCGACCCGGACCGTGAGGGAGAAGCCATTTCATGGCATCTGGCATATCTTCTGGGAATTGATGAAGAAACTCCTTGCCGGATTGAATTCCATGAAATCACGAAGAAGGCAATCAAGGAGGCAGTAAAGAATCCCAGAAAGATCAATGCCCATCTGGTGGATGCCCAGCAGGCAAGAAGGGTTCTGGACCGTCTGGTAGGCTACCAGATCAGCCCGTTGCTGTGGAGAAAAATCAGAAGAGGCCTTTCGGCCGGAAGAGTGCAGTCTGCAGCATTGAAACTAATCTGCGACAGAGAAAAGGAAATCCGTGCATTCGTTCAGGAAGAATACTGGACCATCACAGCAGATTTCAAAAAAGGAAGAAAGTTTACAGCAAAGCTGGTGAAGCATAAAGGCCGCAAAGTGTCAATTCCAGGCAGGGAAAAGGCGGAAAAGATTCTGGCAGAACTGGAAAAGGGAAGTTTCACGGCTTCAGACATGGAGAAGAAAGAGACTGTCAGAAAGCCATATGCACCGTTTACCACATCCACATTGCAGCAGGATGCAGCAAACAAGCTGGGATTTAATACGAAGAAGACCATGTTCGTTGCCCAGCAGCTGTATGAAGGAATATCTGTCAAGGGCCATGGAACCATCGGTCTGGTCACATATATCCGTACAGACTCGGTGAGAATATCCGATGATGCGAGGAATGCAGCCAGGGAATATATTATGGAAACATTTGGCGAGAATTACTATTCTGCCAATTTCTACTCCAACAAAAAGAAGGAAGTACAGGACGCTCATGAAGCAATCCGTCCGTCAGATATCACGCTGACTCCGGATAAAATAAAGGCATCACTGACAGCAGATCAGTATAAGCTGTACGACCTGATCTGGAGAAGATTTGTTGCAAGTCAGATGAAGCCTGCAGTCTATGACAGCATGAGTGTAGAAATCGTAAACGGAGACTATCTGTTCCGTGCAGCAGGTTCTAAGCTGGTATTTGACGGATTCCGAAAGGTTTATCTGGCAGCGAAGGGAGAAGATGAAGACAAATTCCTTCCGGAGCTGGAGCCGGGCGAAGAACTGAAGAGTACAGCCATTCATTCCGAACAGAATTTCACCCAGCCGCCGGCAAGATATACAGAAGCAAGACTGGTAAAGGAACTGGAAGAAAAGAACATCGGAAGGCCATCGACCTACGCCCCGATCATCGGGACACTTTCAGAAAGAAAATATATATCCCGGGCAAGAAAAGTCATTACACCGACAGATCTGGGATTTATCGTCAATGACATGATGGAGCAGTATTTCACGGAAATTGTGGATACGGGCTTTACGGCAGAAATGGAAGACAAGCTGGATAACGTGGAAGCAAGGGGCGACGACTGGAAGAAGATTGTTGCAGATTTCTACGGTCCACTTTCGAAAGAAATAGAAATTGCTGACAGTGAAATCGAAAAAGTGACCTTTGAGGATGAGCCAACGGGAGAAACCTGTGAAATATGCGGCAAACCGATGGTCAAGAAGATGGGAAGGTTTGGCGAATTCATTGCCTGCAGCGGATATCCGGAATGCAAGAATACAAAGGCGATTGTTGTATCCACCGGAGTAAAATGTCCTTCCTGCGGAAAAGACATCATCCAGAGAAAGAGTAAAAAAGGGAAACTGTTCTACGGCTGCAGCGGATATCCGGAATGCAGCATGGTATACTGGAATAAGCCGGTAGAAGAAAAATGCCCGCAGTGCGGAGCACTTCTGGTTGAAAAGAAGGGAAAAGGGACGACACTGGCATGCTCCAGTCCTGAGTGTAAGTATACGAAATAAGGGAGGATTTGAAATGGTAGAATTTCATGCAACGACAATATGTGCCGTAAGAAGAGGACCTGACGATATCTGCATCGGCGGTGACGGACAGGTAACCATGGGAGAAGCAACCATCTTTAAGAACGGCGCAAAGAAGATTAAGAAAATATACAAGAATACGGTATTGACCGGATTCGCAGGCTCTGTGGCAGATGCCTTCTCTCTGACGGAAAAGTTTGAGAGCAAGATGGATGAGCACGGCGGAAATCTGAAGAGAGCAGCGGTTGCCCTTGCACAGCTGTGGAGAGCAGACAAGGCTACCAGAAATCTGGAAGCGCTGATGATTGTTGCAGACAGAGAATCTCTTCTGATCATCTCCGGAAACGGCGAGGTCATTGAACCGGATGAGGATTTCATTGCAATCGGTTCCGGCGGAAACTATGCATATGCAGCCGCAAGAGCGCTGTACAACAATACGGATTTAAGTGCTGAGGAAATCGTTAGAAAGTCACTTGAAATCGCATCATCCATCTGCGTATATACAAATGACCACATTTCTACAGAAAAACTTTAGGAGGAAATGACATGGCAAGCGAATTATACAAGATGACACCAAAGCAGATTGTTGCGGAACTGGACAAATATATCATCGGACAGGATGAAGCAAAGAAATCTGTGGCAATTGCTTTAAGAAACAGATATAGAAGAAGTCTTCTTTCCGATGAAATGAGAGAAGAGATCACACCGAAAAACATCCTGATGATGGGGCCTACCGGCGTTGGTAAGACGGAAATAGCAAGAAGACTGGCAAAGCTCATGGACGCTCCGTTTGTCAAGGTGGAAGCGACCAAGTTTACAGAAGTGGGATACGTAGGAAGAGACGTGGACTCCATGATCAGAGATCTGGTGGAAGCGGCACTGAGAGTGACAAAGCAGATCAAACTGGAAGAAAAATATGAAATTGCAGATAAACTGGTAGAAGAAAAGATCATTGAGGCTATCATACCGGGAAAGAAAAAGTCACCGGCCAAAGGAAACGGAAGCCTGAATCCTTTTGACTTCATCATGAACAGCGGTGGCTACCAGAGTCAGAAACAGCAGTATCTGGATAGTCAGAATGATGCAGGAAATCAGGAACCGGAAGACCGGGATGTGGAGATGGCAAGAGAGCAGGTCAGAAACCAGCTCCGCCAGGGACTGCTGGAGGAACAGTACATTGAAATCGATGTGGTCAGTGAACCGAAGGGAAACCAGCTGGACATGTCCAATGAAGGCATGACCATTGCTCTTGGAAACATCTTCGGCGGTGACATGCCGAAAAAGACAAAGAAGAAGCATTGCAAGGTGAAAGATGCAAGGAAAATCTTAAGGGAACAGGAAGCATCCAATCTGCTGGACATGGATCAGGTAACGGATGAGGCGGTTGTGAATGCAGAGCAGAACGGCATCATTTTCATCGATGAGATCGATAAGATTGCTGCAGGCGGCCAGTACAGATCCGGTGCAGATGTATCCAGAGAAGGCGTGCAGAGAGACATACTTCCGATTGTGGAAGGCTCTGTAGTCAATACAAAGTATGGTCCTGTCAGAACCGATCATATTCTGTTCATCGGCGCAGGTGCATTCCATGTTGCAAAGCCGACAGATCTGATTCCGGAACTGCAGGGAAGATTCCCGATCCGGGTGGAACTGGAAAATCTGACAAAGGACAGTTTTGTCAAGATCCTGACCGTTCCTGAAAATGCGCTTCTGAAGCAGCACAAGGCACTTCTGGAAACAGAAGGCGTAGATATCTCATTTACGGATGATGCCATTGATGAAATCGCAAACATGGCATTTCTGATGAATGAGCAGACAGAAAACATTGGAGCGAGAAGACTCCATACCATTCTGGAAAAACTTCTGGAGGATATTTCCTTCAACGTTCCGGACGTGGAAGAAAAGAATATTGTTATCGACAGAGAATATGTAAAGGAGAAATTCGAAGAGAAGATTCATCCGGAAGATCTCGACAGATACATCCTGTAAAGAACATGCGGCTGCAGCGATTGCAGCCGCTTTCATTTGGAATAGTGTGAATTTTTTCTCCAAATTATAATTTTTAGAAAAGTCACAATTTAATGATTGATTAATTGATTTCTGTGGGGTATAATGACTAAAGGTAGATATTTGTAATAGCAGTATCGGAGGTTATATATGGATCAGATTTTAACAAAAGTAAGGAAATTAAACTGGCTATTGCAGGAAAGTGCGACAGGTGCATTCTCATTTAATGAATTATGTGAAATATTGAGCGACCTTATGGATGCAAATGTATATATTGCTAACGTCAGAGGAAAGGTACTGGGTGTAAATTATAAGATTAAAGAAGATCGGCCGACCTTTGATGATCCGGATACAGGCGTTGAAAGGTTTCCTGCAGACTATAACGAAGCGCTTCTTAAGATCGGAGATACAAGACCAAATCTGAAGGGTGATGCGATTCTTGAGATTTTCAAGAATGACTTTGATACTTCGGAAAAACTTCATACCATCATTCCAATCCTTGGCGGTGGTGAAAGATGGGGCACCATGATTCTTACAAGATATGATGACATATTTACCGATGAGGATCTGGTTCTCGGAGAATACGGCGCAACGGTAGTCGGTCTTGAAATCCAGAGACAGAAGGCCATCGAAGAAAAGGAAGAGGAAAGAAAGAGAAATGTTGTTCAGATGGCTCTGGGCACATTGTCATATTCAGAAGTGGAGGCGGTGCAGCAGATTTTCAAGGAACTGGCCGGAACAGAAGGCCTTCTGGTAGCAAGCAAGATTGCAGACCGTTCCGGAATCACAAGATCCGTAATTGTAAATGCACTGCGTAAGCTGGAGAGTGCAGGAGTGATTGAATCCAGATCTCTTGGAATGAAAGGTACTTTCATCCGGATTCTGAATGATAAATTCAGTGAAGAAGTAGAAAAACTTTCCATGAATTAAGAACTTGCCTGACCCCTTGGAAAAAGGGGTCTTTTTTTTATACCCTTGATTAACCTGTAAGTCGTAATGTATAATATATGGTGGATTATGATGGAAAGGAGGAAGAGACCGATGAACAACGAAGAAAGAGAAAGGGAATTTGACGAATCACTGGAAGAGATTCTTGAAATGCTGGAAAAAAGACAGTACAGAGCCGCCAGAGAAGCCCTTTTAGAATACAATGAAGTAGATATTGCTGAAATTCTGGAAGAAATCATTACAGAACTGGATATTTCAGTTGCCATTATTGTATTTAGAATGCTTCCAAAGGACATTTCGGTTGAGGTATTCTCATACCTGCCATCGGATGACCAGATGAGCATTATAAATGGAATAACAGATATCGAACTTTCATATATCATTGATGAGCTGGACTTCGACGATAAGATCGACGTTTTAGAGGATCTTCCTGCCAACATTGTAGATAAGATCCTGGAGAAAACTCCAAAATCTGAACGAAAACTGATCAACACATTCCTGAACTATCCGGAGGACTCCGCCGGTTCTCTGATGACGCCGGATTACATATCCTTAAAAAAGGACATGACAGTAAAGGACGCTCTGGAATACATCAAGAAAGTGGGAATGGATTCAGAGACAATATATACCTGCTATGTAAAATCGGAAGGAAGAAAGCTTCAGGGAATCGTTTCCTTACGAGCACTGGTCATATCTGACGATGATGTTCTCATTGAAGAGATCATGCATGAAGATTATGTTCAGGTGAATGTATATGATGACCAGGAAGAAGTATCCGAAGCTTTCATGAAATACGGTTTCATGGCCATTCCGGTCGTGGATAATGAGGATAGACTGGTCGGCATCATCACGGTCGATGATATCATGGACGTCATCGAAGAAGAGGCAACAGAGGACATGGAGAGACTGGCCGGCGTACTTTCCGATGATGAGGATAAGGATAAGGATTATCTGGACATCGGAGTATTTGCCCATATCAAGTCCAGAATCTTCTGGCTGACCCTGATGATGTTTACAGCCATGCTGACAGGCGGCATTCTGGCAGCTTATGAAGACATGCTTGACCCGGTTCTGGTATGCTATATTCCGCTTCTGATGGGTACATCCGGAAATGCGGGAAACCAGGCAGCGACCCTGATTACCCGTGGTATAGCAGTCGGAGATCTGGATACCCATGACGGAATCAAGATTCTATGGAAGGAGCTTAGAATCGGCATTGGTGTATGCATTATTCTGGCAGGCATCAATTTTGCCAAGGTCATCTTCATAGACCATGTGGATCTGACGACGGCTCTGGTCATTAATCTGTCACTGGTGCTGATTGTAATCATCGCCAAGATGCTCGGCGGCATGATTCCGATTGCAGCAAAGAAGGCTGGAATTGACCCTGCGCTGATTGCCAATCCGCTTCTTACTTCACTTTCGGACATGATTTCGGTGCTTGTATACTTTGCAATTGCAACAGTAATGCTTGGCGGGACAATATGATGGAGATGAAATATATTACAGAAGAATATGTGCAGGGAGTATTGAAAAAGAGAAAAAAGGATACCCATAAAGGCGATTATGGGAAGGTGCTCATCCTTGCAGGTTCAAAACCCATGACAGGGGCAGCAATCCTTGCAGCAAGAGGCGCGCTCCGTACAGGTTCCGGGCTTGTATATCTCTGCGTTCCGCAGAAGCTTTTCGCAATCTTCCAGATTGCAGTGCCGGAGGCAATCTGTATTCCGCGGGAGAGCATTTCGGATTTTTCCGCTTATGACAGCATCATTGTCGGTCCTGGACTGGGCATGGGAGATGATCTGGATTTTCATGCCGGACTGCTTACAAAAATATTGAGAGAGTATGAAGGCATTCTGCTGATTGATGCAGACGGGCTGAATATTGTTTCCAGATTCCAGCTGCACCGCACGCTCCGGGTTTCCAAGGCGGAGATTATCATCACGCCCCATATGGGAGAGGCGGAAAGGCTCTTGAAGGAGCTGCCGCAGGAAAGGCAGGACGCTGCAGCGGCGCTTCATCAGAAGACGGGAGCCGTGACCGTTCTGAAAGGGGCAGAAACTCTTGTGCTGGGAAAAGAGCTTTATGTGAATACGACAGGAAATCCCGGCATGGCAACGGCTGGTTCCGGCGATGTGCTTTCCGGAATTATCGGATCTTTGGCAGGCCAGGGATATGGCGCAGAAGAATCTGCCAGAATCGGAGTATTTCTCCATGGCATGGCAGGAGATCTTTCTGCAGAATTTCATGGGCAGTGGGGACTCATGGCAACGGATATTGCCGAAAACGTTTCTGTATCCATACAGAAGGTCATCGGTGAATAATAGATATCAACACAATTGAAAGGAAATTATCATGAACTACAAGGAACTTGAAGAAAAGGCAGCTAAGGTCAGAGTAGATATTGTTCGGGCAATCTATCATGCCGGTTCGGGTCATCCGGGCGGATCGCTTTCCTGTGCAGACATTGTTACTGCACTTTACTTTGAAGTCATGCATGCGGATCCAGACAATCCGAAGATGAAAGAGAGAGACAAACTCATCATGTCGAAGGGACATGCCGGACCTGCCCAGTATGCAGCGCTTGCAGAGAGGGGATATTATCCGGTGAAGGAAATGATGACGCTCAGAAAACTGGGATCAGACTTTCAGGGGCATCCTTCCATGCACAAAGTGAAGGGCATTGAGATGTCCACAGGTTCTCTTGGCCAGGGTTTTGCAGCAGCAGGTGGAATGGCGCTTGCCAACAGGCTGGATGGAAATCCCGGCAGAATATATGCCGTATTGGGAGACGGTGAGATCCAGGAGGGTATCATCTGGGAAGCAGCAATGTCTGCCGCCCACTATAAACTGGACAATCTCTGTGCAGTTCTGGACTGGAACGGTCTTCAGATTGACGGCCGGAACGAGGATGTCATGACAGTTGCACCCGTTGCCGATAAGTTCAAGGCTTTTGGATGGCATGTCATTGAAATCGACGGCCATGACATGAAAGAAATCGTAGATGCCTTTGCGAAAGCAAAAGAAGTGAAAGGAAAGCCTTCCATCATCATTGCAAAGACGGTCAAAGGAAAAGGCGTATCCTTCATGGAGAATCAGGCAGGCTGGCATGGCAAGGCGCCGGATGAAGCGCAGGCAAAGCAGGCGATAGAAGAACTGGGAGGTGAATGGTAATGGCAGATAAAATTGCAACAAGAGAAAGCTATGGAAAAACATTGGTGAAGCTTGGCGCAGAAAATCCGGATCTGATCGTCATGGATGCCGACCTTTCAGGTTCTACAAAAACAGGAATGTTTAAAAAAGAATATCCGGAAAGATTCTTCAACATGGGGATTGCGGAGCAGAACCTCTATGCGCAGGCAGCAGGACTTGCAGCATCCGGAAAAGTTGTATGTGCCTCCACTTTTGCAATGTTTGCATCGGGGAGAGCGTTTGAGATTATCCGGAACAGCATCGGATACACCCATGCAAATGTGAAAATCTGTGCGACACATGCCGGCATCACTGTCGGTGAGGATGGAGCCAGTCATCAGACGTTTGAAGACCTTGCACTGATGAGAACCATTCCGGGCATGACGGTGCTGAATCCAAGTGATGATGTTTCTGCAAGAAGGCTCATAGAAGCTGCCGTAGCAATGGATGGTCCATGCTATATCAGGCTTGGAAGAGCAGCAGTGCCTGTATTCTATGAAGAGGATGCTGCCTTTGAAATAGGAAAAGGCAAGACGTTAAGAGAGGGAAAGGATGTTACCATCGCTGCAACGGGAATCATGGTAAGTGAAGCCATGATGGCAGCAGAGCAGCTGGCGGAGGAAGGAATCGATGCAAGAGTCATCGATATCCATACCATCAAGCCTCTGGATGAGGAGATTATCCTTCGTGCAGCAGAGGAGACAGGCGCAATTGTTTCAGCAGAAGAGCACTCCGTCATCGGAGGACTCGGCAGTGCCATTGCGGATGTTGTTGTAAGAAACTGTCCGGTTAAAATGGCGATGGTCGGTCAGCAGGACACCTTCGGTGAATCCGGAAAACCTGACGAGCTGAAAGCAAAATATAAGATGACAGCAGCAGACATTGTGGCAGCTGTCAAAACGATCAAATAATTGTATTCTTAAGGCCGGTCATCTGCCGGCCTTTTGTCTGGGAGGATAAAATGACAACGGTGAATCTCTTTGCACTGCTATCATTTTTCATATCTGCATTGGCTTCTGCATATGGCGCTGTAAGGACATTCCGGAAGGGAATTCCCATGTATTTTCAGCTCATGACATGCGCGACAGGATGCTTTGCTCTTCGCGAACTCTGGTATGTCATCAACAGCCTGTGCGGAAATACAGATGGCGTTAACATCGGTTTTTTTGCATCCATGGGATGTTTTCTTTTCCTTCTTTCTGCCAACTACGGTCAGATGGACAGCATCGTTGATGATGGGACACTGGGGAAGGAATATGGGAAAAAAGCGCATCTTGCGCCCGCTCTCCTGATTGCGCTCACGGTGGCAATCTTCCTTGTGCAGGGTGTGACGACGATATACTTTGCAGTGCTTGAGGTATTCATCCTGATACCGGCATATATCGGATCATATTTCAATCTGAAGCATCTGCTGCTTCCGGTCGATGATTTCGGTTTTCTAAAGGCAAGCAGATGGTGCAACATTACTTCGCTGGTATTCATGGGCACGTTCATGATATACCTGTTTTTCATGAGAGACTTAAGACCAATGGCATATGCCGCAGATCTATTGATGAGCATTGTCATGGCAGGATTGGCAATATCTGCAGAGGTAGTGTCAAATAGGTTATGAAAACACCGGGCAAAGA
>JAZRWY010000074.1:0-13448 GCA_045599945.1 Anaerovoracaceae bacterium
AATCCGGTGATTACAGCGGAGAGGCCACACCTGTTCCCATCCCGAACACAGCAGTTAAGCTCTCCAGCGCCGATGATACTCGGCGGGCGACCGCCCGGGAAAGTAGGACGTCGCCGGTTTTTTTATTTGATAATTTTTTTAACAAGCAATCAAATGGTTCTTCATTTGACAACCTCTATTAGAACTTAATTTCTAAGTTCTATATCCGGTGATTACAGCGGAGAGGCCACACCTGTTCCCATCCCGAACACAGCAGTTAAGCTCTCCAGCGCCGATGATACTTGGCGGGCGACCGCCTGGGAAAGCAGGACATCGCCGGTTTTTTCTTTTTTTGTATCATTACAGTATGCGAAGCATCTTTTCGGAGTATCTGAAAGGTGCTTTTTACATCTTATGGTATAATGGATATGTATGAGAGGTAGATTCTATGATAGGTTTTGATAAACAGCGATTCATAAAAGATTTTCAGGGGCTTCGAAAAGAGATGTCTCCGGAGGAACTTGCAGGAAGACTGGAACTTCGAAAGTCTGATATATCCATGCTCGGGAGCGGCAGGCAGATTCCGAAGGTTGAGCTGCTGACTCGTATCGCAGCCATGTGCGGAACTAAGCCGTCAGACTATTTCAAAGAAATGGGAGACGATCCTGCTGCGGAAAAGCTTCCGTATATTGTTGTCGATAAAACAGATGAATAGCAGGATATTGCAGAAGTATTCCACTTCATCCTTGGATTTTCCAGGGTCTTTTTGTATATTTCCATTTACCGGGTTCTGTGGTATACTTAATCTGTATGATTATCTAAAGGAGGAATGCATATGAGTGTTTTGAAAATATTGCTGGTAATACTGTTATGTGTTCCCATTGCATTTCTGGCATATACATTGCTGGAAGGACTTCTCAATGAGACTCTGATGATCCGACAGAGGGATAAGGAAGCACGCAGGGCTTTAAAGAGAAAAAGATAGATTCAGGAAGAAGGTAATAGAATGGGTAACGGTATGTTTATCACTTTTGAAGGTGGGGACGGTGCCGGAAAATCCACACAGATCAATCTGGCAAAGGATTATCTGGAGGAAAAAGGATATGATGTTGTATTGACTAGAGAACCGGGAGGAACAAAGATCGGAGAGAAGATCAGAGAGGTGCTCCTAGACCGGGAGAATGGAGAGATGGATCCTCTGACAGAGGCAATGCTCTATGCTGCTTCAAGAGCCCAGCATGTGAAAGAAGTCATTGCACCAGCTCTCGAAGCGGGAAAAGTTGTCATTTCTGATCGCTTTGCAGATTCCTCCTATGCATATCAGGCATATGCAAGAAACCTTGGAGATTGTGTTTTTGACATCAATGCTTATGCAGTTGGAGAATATGTGCCGGATCGTACATTTCTTCTGAAAGTGGATCCTGCAGTAGGAAAGAAAAGACTGGCCAACGGGCAGGAAGATCGAATAGAAATGGAAAAACTGGACTTTCATCAGAAAGTCTATGATGGATACTGCAGTCTCGAGCGCATGTATCCGGACCGGATTGTCGGAATTGCAGCAGACCAGTCCATTGAACAGATTTCATCGGTCATCAGACAGTCTCTGGAGAAACTTTTAAATGACATTTGATGATTATATTGAAAACGAAAAACTAATATCCAGGCTGAAAGATTCCATCCGAAGCGGAAGAGTAGGCCATGCATATATCTTTGAGGCAGGCGGAAATGTGGATAAACTGGCTTTTGCCAGATGCTTTGTCAAGGCAATTCTCTGCCAAAGCGGCGGCTGCAATTCCTGTGCAGTCTGCAGAAGAGTTGAAGAAGACGGCCATGAAGATGTGCATCTTCTGAAGCCGGATGGCGCCAGCATCAAGGACGAACAGCTCCAGCCCCTGCAGGAGCAGCTTCGCAGGAAGCCGTTTGGAGAGAGAAACATTGCAATCATCTGTTCCGCGGACAAAATGACAGTGCGCGTGCAGAACAGACTGCTCAAAACATTGGAAGAACCGGCGCCCGGTACAGTAATCATTCTGCTGGCAGAAAACGTTGAGAACCTGCTTCCGACCATCCGCTCCAGATGTATGACCTACAGGCTGGAAGATGCAAATGACGCAGATGGGAAAGCAGAGAAACTGGCACAGAAATTAGAGACAATGCTCTACGAACAGGAGGATTTTCATCTTCTGAAAGCAGAAGCAGAGAAACTGGCAAAGGATATCGAAATGACCGGAAGGGTTCTGGATGCCATGGAAAAACTTTATGCCGGCTACCTTCTGAGTGGAGACATGCGCTATTCCAGTCAGAAAGTCCATGACGCAGTAGCGGCCATAGAAGAAGCGCGAGGAAAAATATTGAAAAATATGAATGCAGGATATGCCATAAAGGCAATGCTGATAAAAATCGGAGGATAATACATGGTGAAAGTTGTAGGCGTCAGATTTAGAAACGCCGGTAAGATATATTATTTTGACCCGGGTGAATTTAACATTCATGAAGGGGATAATGTCATTGTTGAGACGGCCAGAGGCACAGAATTCGGAACAGTGACATCAGATATTTTAGAAATAAAGGATGATGAAATTGTTGCTCCGCTCAAGCAGGTGGTCCGTGTTGCCGATGAAAACGATCTTCGCAGACATGAAGACAATCTGGCAAAAAAAGAAAGAGCAATGGGACTGTGTCAGGAAAAGGTGGACAAGCATGGACTGGAAATGAAACTGGTAGATGTGGAGTATACTTTTGATAACAGCAAGATCATCTTCTATTTTACAGCAGATGGAAGAGTGGATTTCAGAGAGCTGGTTAAAGATCTGGCGAGCATCTTCAAGATGAGAATTGAACTCAGACAGATTGGTGTCAGAGATGTGGCAAAAATGCTTGGCGGCATCGGCTGCTGCGGCAAAGATCTCTGCTGCGCCACATGGCTGTCGGATTTTCATCCGGTATCCATCAAGATGGCAAAGACCCAGAATCTGTCGCTGAATCCTACGAAAATATCCGGAGTATGCGGAAGGCTCATGTGCTGTCTGAAATATGAGAATGATGTATATACGGAAATGAAAAAAGGAATGCCGGATGTCGGAGAGACTGTCAGAACAAGAGACGGAAAGGCCGTAGTCATTGATACGAACATTCTGAGCAATATTGTAAAGACAAGGATTATCGAAAAGGAAAAAGACGAAGACGGCGAGCGCAAGCTTTCCACAGAAGTATATACATACAGAAAAGAAGAAATCCGCAGATTCGGAAGCCGTAAGAAACAGCATGAAAATGACTTTGACGGACTGGATGCTGAGCTTATGGAAGAAATGAAAAAGGTTATTAAAGACTAATGGGCGAGAGAATTGATTCCATTGGATTCGGCAATCTGAAACTGATCCAGGACCCGGATGAATTCTGCTATGGCGTTGATGCGGTCATACTGGCGGATTTTGCAGCAAAGACGGCAAAAAAGAAGGAGAGAATTCTGGACCTGGGAACGGGAACAGGCATTATCCCGCTCATCCTGTCCCATAAGACCGATGCAAAGATCATCAAGGGGGTAGAAGTGCAGAAACATGCCTTTTCTCTGGCAGAAAGAAATGCGGAGATGAATGGGCTCGCCGGCAGAGTATCCTTTGTGAACTGCAATGTAAAGGATTTTCAGGAAAAGGATTTCTATGATACAGTAACATCCAATCCCCCTTATGCACAGGCGGGAAAGGCGCTTGTATCCGATGCTTCTGCCAAAGCAGCTGCAAGGCATGAGCTCCTGGGAAATCTTGAGGATTTCATGGCAGCTGCGGCAAGAGCATTGAAGGACCGGGGCGAACTCTTCATGGTGCATCGTCCATCGAGGCTGGCGGATCTGTTCTGCCTCGGAAGAAAGTATCATCTGGAGCCGAAGACCATGCGTATGGTATGTCCAAGGGCCGGGGAAGTTCCCAACATCGTCCTTGTCCATTTTGTGAAAGGCGGAGGAAAGGAACTCCGGATCATGAAGGACCTCTTCATATATATGGAGGGACATGAATATTCCGATGAAATACAGAGGATATATGAAAGAATCGGCAATTGTTAAAAAAAGGGATTGCAATTTATTTCCATTTCATACATAATGGAAATAGTTTGAAGGAGGAAGAGTATGCAGGTAACGTTAACATTAAGTTCTGTTGGTCATTTTCTGCTGATACTGGCTGCAATAGTATTACTGATTGTGCTCACTGTCGTAGCAGTCAGGCTGATTGGAACATTAAAAAAACTGAATCTTGTTCTTGACGATGTATCTGTCATCACTTCAAAGACAGCTGCAAAAGTTGAAGATGTGGACAATATCGTATCCAACGTGAGCGAGGCTGCAGTCAGCCTTTCATCATCACTGAAGAGTAATCCGAACATGGTGAAGGCAGCAGGAAGTCTTGTGAATTCTCTGGCGACATTTAAAGGCGCAGTGAAAAAAGACAAGAAAGAGAAGAAAGAAAAGAGCAGGAAAGATAAATAGGGCGAGAGGAGAAGGAAAGGAGCAAAAGGATGAAAGCAACAGGAATTGTAAGAAAGGTTGATGAACTGGGGAGAATCGTACTTCCTATTGAATTAAGAAGAAATCTGGACATAGATGTGAAAGATCCGCTGGAAATCTATGTGGACGGTTCTCAGATTATCCTGAAGAAATATGAACCGACCTGTATTTTCTGCGGAAATGCAGAAGGCGTTCACAGAATTCATGACAAGAACATCTGTGAAAACTGCATTGAAGAATTAAAGAATCTTTGAAGGAATTGACCGGCCCCGCTTCTGTGGGGCTTTATCATTTTCTGCGATTTTGCCACACGATATCTAATTGAAAAATAATGTATTAGATAGTATACTTAATATAACTACGATTATTTGGAGGATGGAATTGACAAAATATCTAGTACAGAAAAGTGCACCATTATATGGTGAAGTAGAAATATCCGGAGCAAAGAATGCCGTGCTTCCCATCATGGCAGCAGCGCTTCTTGCCAATGAAGAATGTACGCTTTTTGAAGTTCCGGACCTCAGAGATGTTCAGGTTCTGACAGAGCTTCTGACATATCTCGGGGCAGATGTGAATAGAACAAACAAAGGAAGTCTTGTGATCAGGACAGAAGAAATAAAGACAAATGAGGCACCATTTGATCTTGTGAAGAAGATGAGAGCATCATTTCTTGTTGCCGGTCCGCTTCTTGCAAGAACAGGACGTGCAAAAGTATACATGCCGGGAGGATGTACCATCGGTGCAAGACCGGTGGAACTCCATCTGAAGGGATTCCAGGCGCTCGGCGCAGAAATCGTAAACAATGACATTGAAGGCTTTGTGGAGATGAAAGCAGGGAAAAGACTTCAGGGAGCGACCATCTATCTGGATTTTCCATCCGTTGGAGCAACAGAGAATATTATGATGGCGGCAGCACTGGCAGAAGGAACCACATATATCGAAAATGCAGCCGAAGAGCCGGAAATCGTTGACCTTGCAAACTTCCTGAACAAGATGGGAGCGAGAATCAAGGGCGCTGGAACGGAAACCGTCAAGATTGAAGGTGTAGAAAGACTCAGCGGATGCAATCATGCAATCATTCCGGACAGAATTGAAACAGGAACATTCATGATTGCAGCAGCAATCACCAGAGGAGAAATTCTGATCAAGAATGCCGTAACAAGCCATGTGAAGGCGATTTCGGCGAAACTGAGTGAATGCGGCGTTGTCATAGAGGAGACGGATGAAGGACTTCTTGTCAAAGGCAATGTGAAACCGCTGATTGCGACAAACATTAAAACCATGCCATATCCGGGTTTCCCAACGGACATCCAGTCGCCGTTCATGGCATTCCTTACCACAGTAGAGGGTGACAGTGTTGTCATAGAGAATATTTTTGAAAACCGATACATGCACGTTGCAGAGCTCTGCAGAATGGGTGCAAATATCAAGGTGGAAGGCAGAAGTGCAATCATCTATGGCGGTTATGAGCTGGAAGGCGCACAGGTCATTGCAACAGACCTGAGGGCTGGAGCTGCCATGGTACTGGCAGGTCTTGTAGCAGAAGGAACAACGGAAATCGGAGAAATCTATCACGTGGAAAGAGGCTATGAGAACTTCATAGAAAAATTCCGTTCACTTGGGGCAACCATACTTAGAATTGATGATTAGAAATGTATTTTAAACCGGATGGATATCAAGAAAGAAAACAGAATAACTGGTATGTGACCATCCTGATTGTTCTGATTCCGCTTTTCATATTTTCTGCGTCCGTTAACATGGTCACCAGAGTGGGTGACGGTTATGAATGGAGATTCAATAAAAATGCAGAAATAAAGGCAGAAGATGAAAAAGCGGCAGTCAAAACCCTTCAGGAACTGGAAATATATATCGATGAAGCGACTCTTGCAGGAAACATTGCAGATTATATCAATGGAAAGAGCGATAAGGTTCTGACCTATGCTCCCATGGATGAACTTGCAGACTACTATAAAGCAAGAGCGCCGAAAATGACGCAGAACGACTACGACGCGCTGCATGCCCTTAAGATTCTGGATGGAATTCTTCTGGCATTTGCGGCATTGTCCTTTCTGTGGTCGGCATATATGTCTTTCCGGCTGATCAGAGGCGGATATGAAACGAAGGAGATTCTGCGGAATAAGCTGCTGAAATCTTTCCTGGTTTTAGGTGCTTTTGAAGCAGTCATGCTGATCTACACCGGCGTGAAACCGGTATTTCATTTTGTGAATGGAAAAATGCTGGGACTATCCTATGGGGAAAACGATTTTCTCATGAACCTCCTGGGAAGCGGATTTCCGCTCTCCATGGCCCTGTTCATTCTAGGTGTTTCGCTGATAGTTTCAGCTGTCATCTTTTATATCATATGGGTCTGCACCAAGCCGAGAGACATATTCAACGAGAGGAGATATTTCAGGTAATGGTATATGTTCACTTCGCAGAAGGCACAGAAGAGATTGAATTTGTAACAATTGTTGATATATTGAGAAGAAGCAGCATGGATGCTGCTTCTGTTTCCATCACAGGAAAAAAGAACGTGACAGGCTCCCATGGCATGGAGCTTGTGACCGATCTTACATTTGAGGAAGCAGACTACGACGAATGTGAGATGATTGTCCTTCCCGGAGGAATGCCGGGAACCCTGCATTTCATGGAGCATGAGGGACTGATGGAGAAAATCAGGGAATTTCATGCAGAAGGGAAAAAAGTGGCAGCAATCTGTGCTGCACCCATGGTTCTGGCACAGGCCGGAATTCTGGAGGGCAAAAGAGCAGTCATCTATCCCGGCATGGAAAAGGAACTGAAAGGTGCAGTTCCATCAGAGGAAAGAGTCCTCAGGGACGGAAACATTCTCACATCAAAAGGGCCTGGAACGGCCATGGAGTTTGCATTGGAAATCGTCCGCATGCTGGGCGGGCAGGAGACTGCCGAAGAGGTTCGGAAAAGGCTGGTGATGGCGGATGTTTAAGCTCGAACATGCAGATTACCATCTTCATACATGGTATTCGGATGGAGAATATTCACCGTCAGAAGTCATCGAAAAGTTTTACCGGAAGGGAATCCGCCACATTGCCATTACGGATCATGATGGAATTGACGGTGTTTTAGAGGGAGAAGAAAAAGCCCATGCACTTGGCATGGAATTCCTCAGAGGCATTGAATTTTCCACTTCTGCAGGACCGGAACATTCGGAAGTCCATATTCTCGGATACAACATGGACATGACAAACGAAGCATTCCTTGCAAAAATAGAGGCGGCAAGAAGGAGCAGGCGCGAGCGCAATGATTTTTTCATCCGGGAGCTTACTGCCATGGAAATGCCCGTCACCCATGAGGAACTTCAGAAGGCAAACGGTCATGGATATATCGGGAAACCGGTATTTGCTAGGGTTCTTCTGGAAAAAGGATATATCAGCAGCTTTGAGGAAGGCTTTTCTGAAAAAGTATTTGGTTCAGCACGGCTGAATCCTGTCAGGAAAAATGATCCTCCGGCAGAGGAAATCGTTGAAATTATACGAAATGCAGGAGGAATTCCTGTGCTGGCGCATCCCGGAATCATTGAGCATCTGGGCGAAAGAGGAAGCGATGCGTTCTATGCTGCAGTTGAGAAACTTGTCAGAAGCTTGATTCCTCATGGATTACAGGGCATGGAGTGCATATACAGAAAGCACAGCAAAAAAGAAAATGAGCGTTTTACGGAAATGGCGGAAAGAAACGGCCTTCTGATTACTACAGGCTCGGATTTTCATAATGAGAGGAAATAGAAATGAACATTCGTCATATTGCGGAAAAGGCTGGTGTTTCAACCGCAACGGTCTCAAGGGTGCTGAATCATCCGGAGAATGTTGCAGAAGCTACCAGAAAGAAAATAGAAGCAATCATCGAAGAAGAAGAATATGCACCGAACTGGTTTGCCAGAGGGCTGAACTTCGGAACAACGGCGACCATCGGCGTCATGCTGCCGACACTTACGGATACGGCATGCATTGAAATTGCAAAGGGCATTGAAGATGTTGCCCATAACAAGGGCTATGCAACTCTTTTGTGCAATGTGGATGATGATCCGGAAAAAGAGAAAGAATACATACGGCAGCTGGTCCAGAAGAAGGTGGATGGCATTATCCTGATTGATCCTCTGCTGGAAAAGAAGGAGTATGATTTTTTCAGAAGCAACAAAATCGCAGTTGTTGTAGTCGGTGAAAACAGGAGAGTTGAGGGAACCAATCTGATCAGCATCGATACCAGAAGCGCTGCAAGAGAAGTCGCATACCATTTTGCAGATATCGGGTATGAAAGAATCGGCATTATTCTGGGAGAAAAACCGGAATGCGAGAATCACAACAAACTCAGGGGTTTTCAGGAGGGTTTAAAAGATCGGGGCATCTCATTGGAAAAAGCATATCAGAGAACGGTGCCCAATACCATGGAAGGCGGCTATCTCGGCTGTAAAAAGCTCATAACCATGGAGAACCGTCCGCAGGCCATATTTGTCACCAGTGACATGATGGCCTTTGGAGCAATGGATGCCATTGCCGATGAAGGGCTATCCATTCCGGAGGATATCGGTATTGTGGGATTTGATAATATCCGGATGTCATCCATGGTGACACCGAAGCTTACCACAGTGGAAAAACCTCTGCATAAAATGGGAGTCATGAGTGCCAGGCTGCTGTTTGACAGAATCGAGGATGGAGAAAAGGGGCTGGAGGCACCGGCCAGGGAAATCCGGCTGATGTCCAAGCTTAGAATACGGAAATCCTGCGGCCATAAGGAAAGAATAGGAGAGATGTTCTGATGAAAACAGATTTTTTGAATCTTGGAATGAAAAACCCGCTCATTGTAGCAGCAGGGCCATGGAACAGAAACGGCGAAAGCATTCGCAGAGCGCTGGAAAACGGAGCCGGTGCAGTCATTACAGAAAGCATCGTATCCGATGCCATACAGGACGTCAGTCCGAGAATTGCCTATGATGGCAGAGGCGTACAGAACATCCGGATGTATTCAGACATCCAGATTGAAGAATGGGAGCATGAAATGAAAATCGCCAAAAGCGGCGGCGGAATTGTCATTGCTTCTGTATCTGCGCATACGCCGTCGGAAGTTGCATATCTGGCTGCAAAAATGGAGAAATTCGGGGCCGATGCCATTGAAATCTCCATTTCCAATCCCATGGGAGAATCCATTGAGATTGCCGCATCCAGTGAATCCACCGTCTTTGATATCACGAAGGAAGTGGTTTCCAATGTCAGCATCCCTGTCATGGTGAAACTTTCTCAGACTGCAACCAACCTGACCAAGGTTGCAAAAGCAGCAGAAAAGGCAGGAGCATCTGCTGTTTCTGTCATCAATACCATACGCTGCATTCTGGGCGTGGATATCGAGAACGGCAGGCCGTCTCTTCCGACCTACGGCGGTTATTCCGGTGCGCCAATCCGGCCAATCGGTCTTGCGGCAACTGCCTCTGTTGCTCAGGCAGTGAGCATTCCTGTCTGCGGCGTAGGCGGTGTGGAGAGTTTTAAAAATGCTCTGGAATATATCATGCTGGGAGCGTCCGCAGTTCAGGTCGGCACAGCAGTCATGCTTGGCGGATCAGAAATCATGGGCAGGATGGCAGAGGAACTGGAACGGTGGGCAGACAGCAGAGGAATTACAGATCTGGAACAGATCCGGGGAATGGCTCTGAATCATATGAAGCCAATCCGCGAAATGAAGGTAGAGCCGGTGAAATGCATGAAAACAGAGACTTCCTGCACGGAAGGATGCAGAAAATGCATCATTGGATGTACCTGCGGCGCATTGAAGTTCGTAGACGGTGATGTCATCATAGATGAGCATCTGTGCAATGGGTGCGGTCTGTGTGTCGATCTTTGTGACGCAAAAAAACTGAAACTGGAATGGTAGAACAAGGCGCAGGAAACTGCGTTTTGTATTATTTTGCTGTAGAAATACAATGATTTCGTGTTTTGTTGTGATAAAAAGATAGAATTCTGAACAAATTTTAAACTTTTTTTAAATAATTCTTTAAAAAATAAAGGAATCTCCCCATTTACATATTGCATTATCAGACAATTGTGATAAAATTTAGATGTAACCGGTTACAATACCGATACAAAATTGCTATTTAAGCAATATATATAAATAAAACATATATAATAAAAGGAGGAAATAATATGTATAAGTGTAGTCAGGAAAGAATGGCAGATAAGATCAGAACTTTTGCTACTTTTGGCGATGCAGGTCACGGTGGAATCACTAGATATTCACTTTCACCAGCAGCTCATCAGGCTAGAGCAGAGTTCGTAAAGAGAATGGAAGCAATCGGCGCTAAGATTGAATGCGACGACGTAGCTTGCATGTATGCAACTCTGGAAGGTTCCGATCCATCTCTTAAGAGAATCGTAATGGGTTCACACGTTGACTCCGTAAAGAACGGCGGAAACTATGACGGTATCCTTGGCGTAATGACAGGTATGGAAGTACTTGAAACTATCGCTGCAGAAAAGATCCCTCACAGACATCCAATCACAGCTATGATCTGGACAAACGAAGAAGGATCCCTTTATCCACCAGCAATGATGGTATCCGGTATCATCTGCTATGATTATCTTCCAGAAGGATTAAAGCCAAACTTCGTATATGAAAACATGATGAAGTCAACTCCAATGGACGACTCCCCATATGCAACATTTGGTGATGCTCTTGCAGCTACTCCATACAAGGGACCAAAGGAAAACAGACTTAGCCCTGACAAGTACTGTGCAATGTTCGAAGCACACCTGGAACAGGGACCTATCCTTGAAGATGCTGGCAACGAAATCGGTGCTGTACAGCTTGTAATGGGTATGTTCAACTACTCTGTAAACTTCCATGGATTTACAGCTCACGCTGGTACATTCCCAATGGGTAAGAGAGTAGATGCTCTTCATGCAGCTTCAGAATTCATCTGCGAATTACATAAGAGATATGATGCATACAACGAAGAAGTTGTTAAGGCTGGAGAACCTGAATTTGTATTCACAACTGGTGAAATCTATGTTCACCCATGCATCCACACTTGCATTCCGGATGAAGCAAGCTTCTCATTAGATGTTAGACATCCAAACCCAGAAGTTAAGAACCACTGCATGGAAATCCTGAAGGAAATGGCAGAAGAAACTTGGGCTAAGTGCACATGCGACGTTAAGGAAAACTGGGTAAGAGATACTGTATACTTCGATGAAAGATTAGTTGGTTTCGTAGAAGAGTCCATGGGCGAAATGGAAAAGGAAATCGGAACTAAGTGGCAGAAGATCCTTTCAGGTGCTGGCCACGATGCACAGTTCTGCGCATATGTAATCCCTACAACAATGTTATTCGCAAGAACCTGGAAGGGCTTATCACACTGCGAACCTGAACATGTATCAGACGAAGACTGCACAGCAGTAGCAACAGCAACTCTGAATGCAGTTCTTAAGTGCGACGCTTCTGATGAATTTTAATCACCAGATGGATTCATTGGAAGGATAAAACCGATAATATGACCGACGGGGAATTTTCCCCGCCGGTCTGTTATTCCAGTCTGCATCCGGGCAGAAACAGTTTTAGAGTATCGCATGCTGTATTCTAAGGCTGGTTCTGTCATGAATCAGAAAACGTATGGCCATATGAACTGGCCATGTGGGTACGGACATGAAACCGGAATGAAAAACGATATTTGTCACGTCTGCAAAATAATCTGCATTCATTACCGTAAGTTCGTAATGGGGCAGAGGTTCATTTATACAAACTACATTAATCCAGTTAACCTTAAAAAAGGAGGATGAGAACATTGAGTAAAGTTGTAAAGCCTGCATACAAGGCAGAAGCTGTTGCTGGATTTTCTCACAGAACAGCATTAGAAGAAGCTGCTAGATGTCTTTTATGTCATGATGCACCATGCAGCAAGGGATGTCCTGCCGGAACAGACCCTGCAAAGTTCATCAGATCCATCAGATTCAGAAACGTAAAGGGTGCTGCAGCAACTATCAGAGAAAACAACGTATTAGGCGGCTCATGCGCAAGAGTATGTCCATATGACAATCTTTGCGAAGAAGCTTGCTCAAGATGCGGAATCGATAAGCCTATCGAAATCGGTAAACTTCAGAGATACGCTCTTGAAATGGAAAAGATTTTCGAAATGAAGACTTTAGAAGCTGGCGAAGCGAAGCCTGGCAAGGTAGCCTGCATTGGTGCTGGTCCTGCATCACTTGCAGCAGCAGCAGAACTTAGAAAAGCCGGTTATGAAGTAACATTATTTGAAAAGGAAGCGAAGGCTGGCGGAATGCTTACCTACGGAATCGTTCCATCAAGACTTCCTCAGGAAGTAGTTGATGACGATATCGCTAAGGTAGAAGAATTAGGCGCTAAGTTTGAATTCGGCAAGAAGGTTGCATTAGCAGACCTTGAAGGATTTGACGCTATCTTCGTTGGAACTGGACTTTGGGGAACAAAGCTTCCAGGACTTCCTGGCGAGACATTAAAGGGTGCTTATACAGCAGCTGAGTTCCTTAAGGATGCTAAGGAATCAGAAAAAATTGAAGGCAAGAAGGTTGTAGTTATCGGCGGCGGTGACGTAGCAGTTGACTGCGCTGTAACAGCTAAGCTTTTAGGTGCTGACGATGTAAGAATCGTATACAGAAGAACATTAGAAGAAGCTCCTGGTAACATCAATGAATTCCACTATGCTCTTTCACTTGGCATTGGCATCACAACTAACATGGCTCCAAAGGCTGTTCTTGGTTCAGAAGCAGTAGAAGGAATCGAATTCTCAGGTAGAGAAGGAGTTCTTGATGGTTCAGAACTTAAGATTGCATGTGACACAGTTGTATTTGCTATCGGTCAGGGTGCAGAAGCAGTAGAAGGCGTTGAAGCGAACAAGAAGGGTGGCGTTGCTGCAGAAGCAGGTAAGACTAACGTTCCCAAGGTATTTGTTGCTGGAGACATCGTAAACGGTGGT
>JAZRWY010000075.1:0-3210 GCA_045599945.1 Anaerovoracaceae bacterium
CAGATGTTTGACGGAGAAACCGCTGAATGTGTCTGTCAAGGGCTGAAAGATATCTTTGAATACATTGGCGGTGTTCCGACAGATCTGATCTTCGATAATGCTACCGGTGTGGGACGCCGTATTTCGGAAAAGGTGATTGAAACCGAACTCTTTTCCAGGTTCCATGCGCATTACGGATTCTCTGTAAGGTTTTGCAATCCATATGCGGGCTACGAAAAAGGGTGCGTTGAGAACAAAGTCGGAACGATCAGAAGAAATCTTTTTGTACCTGTTCCTTCTTTTCACGAAGTAGAGAAGTTCAATCGGGAACTCCTTGACAGGCATAGAGAAAAAGCATCCGAAGAGCATTATAAGAAAGGAACCAGGATCTCAGACCTTTTCGAAGAAGATAAGGCACATTTCATGCCCCTTCCAACGCACCGCTTTGATGTATGCAGATATGAAAGCTTCAAGGCCGACGGATATGGAAAGATCTGCATGGACGGAAAACACTATTATTCTACAAAACCGGAAAACCATAACCAAAAGGTTGTCTGCGGAATAAGAGCCCATTACATCGATATCCTGAATCCTGACGGTACCGTGCTTGTACGTCACCGCAGACAGTACGGGGAAGTCCGCACCGACATCATCGACTACACCACGACCCTGGAGATGCTCAATAAAAACATCGGCGCCTGGAAAAACAGCGGGATCAGAACAGAAGTCCCCGATATGATCCGTGACTATATCGATGAGTCTGACAAACAGGAGCGCAAGCTTTGTATCCGGATCCTTACGGATCTTACAAATCAGTATGGATATGAAGCTGCCGAAAAAGCGCTTTCCATGACGATCGGCAATGGAAATGTCAATACATCTGATGCTGCCATCATTGCTGCCAGGATTACCGGATACGGGATCGACACGCCTCCGGACGCCGGTCCCAGCCTTGCTGAATACGACCGCCTTCTTACTGGTGCTCAGAACAGAGCGGAGGTGATGGTGTGATGTTTAAGAATGCAGAACGGATCGAAACAGAGGAAGGAATACGTGCATGCTGCAAAGCCCTTTTCTTTACACAGACCATTCCTGAACTTTGTTCTTCAGAGGGGACGCCGAAGCAACTGGAGTTCCTGCACGAAGCCTTGAAGGGAGAGATTGCAAAGCGTGAAGAAAACCGGAAAGAACGGCTCATAAAGCGTGCAAGGTTTCCTGTCTATAAGACCTTCGAAGGTTATGAGTATCGTTGTGTGAAGCTGCCTCCTGCCCTTTCAAAAGAAGAACTGGAAAGCACTGATTTCATCAGGGAAAAGCAGAACCTTGTATTGTACGGTCCCGTGGGTGTGGGGAAGACCCATATGGCGATCGCAGCCGGGATGAATGCCTGTATGAAGGGATACAGTGTTCGCTTCTATACCGTTACAGAACTGGTCCTTAAGCTGGCAGAGGCAAGAAAGAACGGAACGCTGGAGCGTCTGAGGAATGAACTGAACGGACTGGATCTCCTGATTCTCGATGAGTGGGGATATGTTCCTGTAGACAGGGATGGTTCCCAGCTTTTGTTCCAGGTGATCTCAGACAGTTATGAAAGTAAAAGCTTACTGCTCACCACAAACATTGAATTCTCCAAGTGGGGAGGGATCTTTACAGATGATCAGATGGCTGCCGCAATGATTGACCGTCTTGTCCACCATGGACATCTCATCATTTTTGAAGGCAACAGTTACCGTATGGAGCATGCTCTGATGAGGCAGACGGCAAGACAGCCGGAGGAAAAGACGGGGAAGGAGGCGCACTGAAATGGCGGAAGCTTTAAGGAACATGATGATACCAAACACGCCTGATATTCATGTGCCTGACGGGCAGGAGTACTGGGAAGAATACCGGGACTATATCGAAAAGATACCGCTCACTGCCTATGAACGCAGAAAACTTCGCGAATGGGTAAAATCCGGCCACAGTGTGCATGAACCATGTGAATCGAGATATCTTTGTCTTGCAGGATACGAACCCTGTCCCGATTTCATTGATGTGATGCGGATGGATGCACAGATCCGTAATGATCTGAAAGGAAAGAGCAGGCTGGAAAGAAAGATCTATCTGATGAATTATTGCGGCTTCGATGATTACAATTATAAAAATGATGCAGATATCGAATTGCTTCGATGGCAGATTTCCAAGTTAAGGAAAGAGTTGTATCATCTTTGGGACTTTGTCGGCCAGGAAGGCCTTTGGTGTGAAGCAAAAGAGCATCTTGAAGAAGTAAAAGACGAGTCGATAGATACTACCATGGAAAGTATCTTATCAGGAATTGAATGAGTTCAGACAGGCGGGTGCCTGCTGACATAAATGTACCAGATATGGGCCTTCGGAAATCAGGGAATTCCCTGTTCTGATTACAGGGAATTTTCTTTCCGATTTCTGGGATTTATACTTGACAATATACATCCGCCTTCTATTTCTGTAAATACAGAGGTATTGGTGTTGCCCCACATCTGTGCAGTATTGTCCGAATAATCAACGCGTCTTCCCATGCCGACGCTTGCACGCTCGAATGCGTTGGTAAATGAGGCTTCTTCTCGGTTTCTCCATGCTAAAATCGCAGCTTCAGCAACCTTGCCTGTGGAAAGATCAAATCCTTCTTCCATGCTCATTATGTCCGGATTGTCACTGTTGTTTTCTTTCTCAACATATTTCTGGTTGGGTCGCAGGTATTGTTCAAGGACCTGCCTGTCACTATGGAATCCCTCCGCCTCATAAGCCGCCATACGGTCAGCACCTCCTGGACGATAGCCAGTATGAGTATGGATGGCACATGCCATCACCTTATCCGGGTCCAGACCGTCCTTGTTATCCTTGAGAAGCTCCCTGACACGAAGCATCCATGTATACTGCAGGGAAATCAAATCACATGAAACCATGACCATCTGATCATTTCCACACTCCACCGCCATTGCCGTAGCCGTGAGGGGCTTTTCCACGTATTGCGATATGCGTTCCGCAAACTGCCCTGCAAGCGAGATTTTCTTATCCGGGGTTAGGTTTACTTCAGCCCATCCGATTTTTAATAGTGCCATAATACTCCTTTATCCGTAAGTTAATGATATCTGTGCATGTCCTGATCTTAAAAAGACAGGCAGGCAATCGTGACATGCCTGCCTTATCCTGTCAATCATTCTGCTTCCAGATATAGTACATCATACATCTTCACCGGTATGTTTAATGTCA
>JAZRWY010000076.1:0-6669 GCA_045599945.1 Anaerovoracaceae bacterium
AAAAAATAAAAGAGAGCGCCTTTAGGCGCAGCTGAGAAAGTCATGCGGTTGGCGGACTTTTCAGTGCGTCTTGAGACGCTTGCTAGTATTAGGCCCTTTTAGGGCTTGTTCATACCACTAGTTCACTAGTGGTTTTGATTGAAAATTTACGAAAAGGGTTGCATTTGACCAGAGGGTATTGTAATATATATTTTGGCTTGCCATGTGGGCAGGTGAATCAATCATCATACACGTCATGTCTATGGCTCGGATGACAGGTGCTCCAGCGCACAGCGTTATTAAAATGGAGTTTGCTCCGGGAGCGGATATGACGGAAGAAAAAAACCAATAGGAGGAACGAAATATGGCAATTATTTCAATGAAGCAGTTACTTGAAGCAGGTGTACACTTTGGACACCAGACGAGAAGATGGAACCCTAAGATGGCTCCTTACATCTTCACAGAAAGAAACGGAATCTACATCATCGACCTTCAGAAGACAGTAAAGAAGATCGACGAAGCTTATGCTTTCATGAAGGAAGCAGCAAGCACTGGCAGACCTATTCTTTTCGTAGGAACGAAGAAGCAGGCTCAGGCAGCTATCGAAGACGAAGCCAAGAGATGCGGAATGTTCTATGTAAACCAGAGATGGTTAGGCGGAATGCTGACAAACTACAAGACAATCTCAGCTAGAATCAAGAGATTATATGAAATCGAAAAGATGGAAGAAGACGGCACTTTCGAAAAACTTGCCAAGAAGGAAGTTATCAAGTTAAAGGCAGAAGCTGACAAGCTTGAAAAGTTCTTAGGCGGAATCAAGGAAATGAAGGGCATGCCGGCAGCTATGTTCATCGTTGACCCGAAGAAGGAAAAGATCGCAGTTAAGGAAGCTAGAATCTTAGACATTCCGGTAATTGGTATTGTAGATACGAACTGTGACCCTGATGATGTTGACTATATCATCCCTGCAAATGACGACGCAATCAGAGCAGTAAAGCTGATCGCCGGAAAGATGGCAGATGCTGTAATTGAAGCAAACCAGGGCGAAGATGCAGAAGTTCCAGAATCAGAAGAACCTGCAGAAGCTGCAGAAGAAGCAGAAGCTGTAGAAGAAGCAGTTGAAGAAGAATAATATCAGGGAGGAACAAAATGGCAGTAACAGCTAAGATGGTTAAAGAACTGCGTGACATGACAGGCGCAGGCATGATGGACTGCAAGAAGGCATTAGTAGAAGCTGAAGAAGACATGGATAAGGCTGTAGAGCTCCTTAAGGAAAAAGGTCTTGCAAAGGCTGCTAAGAAGGCCGGAAGAATCGCTGCAATGGGTCTTGTAAAGACTGCAGTAAGCGAAGATGAAACAAAGGCTGGCATCGTTGAAGTTAACTCAGAAACAGACTTTGTTGCAAAGAATCCTGAATTCATCGAATTCGTAGAAAAACTTTCAGAAATGGCTAAGGATGCTGCATCAACAGACATCGAAAGCTTCATGGGTCTTTCATATGGTGAAGGAACCGTTCAGGATGAATTAACTGCTAAGATCTCAAAGATCGGCGAAAACATGAACGTTAGAAGAATCGAACAGGTTGCTGGCGATGTAGTTACTTCATACATCCACGGCGGCGGAAGAATCGGCGTTATCCTTGCTGCAGACGGAGACAGCTCAGATGCTGCAAAGGAAGCATTAAAGAACATCGCAATGCAGGTTGCAGCGATGAATCCTCAGTATGTGAAGAGAGAAGACATTTCAGAAGATGAACTGGAAAACATCAAGAAGATCACTCTTGAAAGCGCATTAAACGATCCGTTCTCACTTCCAAAACCAATCCTGAATGCTTTACTTGACAAGGCAGTAGAAGGCGTATGGGGAGAAGAAGATACAGCAATCCTTGCTGAAAAGAGAGCAGACAAGAGCTTCAATTTCAACTATCTCCCAAACTTCATTTCTGCAGAAGGAAAGACTCAGCTTGCTGGACTTGCAGTTGCAGATAAGGAAAACATCGTTGGAAACAAGATCTTCGGCGGACTTGTTCAGGGCCGTGTACAGAAGCAGTTAAAGGACATCTGCCTGATGGATCAGGTATATGTAAGAGCTGAAGACGGAAAGCAGACAGTTTCCAAGTATCTGGAATCTGTAAGCAAGGATCTTGTTCTTACAAAGGTTGTTCGTTTCGAAGTAGGCGAAGGAATCGAAAAGAAGGAAGAAAACTTTGCAGAAGAAGTTGCAAAACAGATGGGCAACTAATGAATGCAGAATCATAAGGCATGAAAATGAAATCTTCGGGGAAAACCCCGAAGATTTTATTGTTATCTGCTCAATTTTCTTGCAACCTGAAGCATCAGCCAGAGGTCATCCTCCGACAATTTCTCAAGGATTTCCATAAGTTCCCGCATCATGAAGACATCCGGGTCAACCGGGTTCTGCAGATGATTTTTCAGCAGAGAAATGCATCGAATCATATCCAGCTTTCCATGGGTCTCTATGCGGGACGGGCGCCGGCTCTTCCGGTACTGGGCAGGGGTAACGTCATACCATTCGCTGAAGCATTTGTTAAAATAGGCAAGTGATGAAAAGCCCGAATCTTCACTGATCTGCGTCAGAGTCAGAGAAGATGTCTGCATCAGCTTGGCGGCAAATTCCACGCGCACATAATTGATCAGCTCCTGCAGCGTAAGGCCGCAGGACTTTTTTACCAGATGAGAAATATATGACGGGCTGAAGCCAATGGCATTGGAGATGATTTCCAGAGAAAGGCGGTCGCTGTAGTTGTCATAGATATAGCGAAATACTTTGCAGAAGACCTCCAGAGACTTGGTCGGAATGGAGTCCTCCAACGTCTTGTATCGGTGATGTTCAAAACAGAAGGTCTGGAAATGTTCGACCAGAATGCCGACCAGTTCATTGAGTTTCTGTGCCACAATGGTATCGTCATGCGGCTTCAGAAGTGTCAGATTCATCAGATCCGACATGGTCGTCTTCAGATTATCCATCTTGTTTTCCAGTCTCTGCCGCATGTCATCGGATTCATCCCCTGTATACTCACAGGCGAAAATCATGTAGTCGATGCCGGGATAGCTTTCTTCAAAAGCTTTAAAATCGATATACATGTTTATCATGATTACGTCCTCGGAGGAATCAAAAACGTAATGCAGGTCCTCCGTGTCTACAATCAGAAGCTCTCCTTCGTGAATCACATATTCCTGGTGAAATACTTTGTATTTTGCTGTGCCCTGAAGCACAAATACGATTTCCAGCTCATTGTGGTAATGCGGCGGTTCGCATTTGATATTGGTAAACTCGATATGAAAAGGCAGATTGCTGTATCTGCCAACGTGTTTTGGTAATAGCATAAAAAATTTCCTTTGATGAAAAGCAATATATGTATTGATATATTATATATTGCTTTTTTTAATATAACAAGATGCTATTCCCCCAACTATAATAAATGAAATATTCTGAAAATAAACGGTTTTTTGCGTAATCTGTGTATTATTTTCATGAAAAAGCGAATATAATCCACATATAAGATAGGAAAGAAATGATTTAGAAAGGAAAAATGATGAAAAAGATTTTAATATTGGGAACTGGCGCGCAGGGCACAACCGTAGCAAAACTGCTGGATGGAAACAGCAGCGTGGAAGAGCTGATTCTGGCAGATGTAGACAAGAAAGCTGTGGATTCCCTGGCTGCAGGCCTTACGAAAGGAAGAGGAATCATTGTCGATGCGCGAAGCATAGATTCCATTGCAGAAGCTGCAGAAGGCGTAGACCTGATTGTCAATGCCCTTCCGATGGCATTTGGAAAGAACGTGCTGGAAGCAGCCTTGAAGGTAGGCGCAGACTATCAGGATTTTTCACCGCCTACAACTATCTGCGAGGATTATTATGACGGCATGGAGAAACTGTATGGAGAATATGATGAAAGATTCAAAGCAATCGGCAAACTGGCGGTAGTAGGAACAGGCTCCGCACCGGGAGTCACAACACCTGCAGCCAGGATTGCAGTGAAGCCGCTGGACACCTGTGATAAAATACTGACCTTTGTATGGGAAGGAACAGAGGTGAAAGCTTTCCAGCCATTCTGGTGGTCGCCGGTCGGAGCAATCGACGACATGTGCATGGAAGCAAGCAAATATGTCAATGGCGAACTCATTGATGCCGAGCCTTTTGGCGATCCGGTATACAGGCAGTACAGCTATATGCCCGAGACAATCAGATTTGTAGACCATGACCATGAAGAGCCGATCTTCATTGCATATAATGCAGACACCCATTTCAAGGGATGCAAAGATGCACAGTTTAAGTATGGCGGCGTAGGAATCGAGTTTGCAGAGCCGCTCTACAGAGCAGGACTTCTCTCCAAAGAGCCGGAAATCATAAACGGCAGAGAGGTCATTCCATACGATGTGATTCTTCATCACATACCGCCTGCTCCAAAGTATCCGGAAGAGATTAAAGCCCTCATAGACAGCGGAATTGTCACGGATAACGGATGCATTGTGGTAGAAGCATATGGCAAAAAAGACGGAAAGGACAAGCTCATAGAAGTCCATGTGAGCTCCATGGGTCTGGTTGAAGCTTACGAAAAGATGAAGATCACAGCAGAAATGGCTGTAACAGGCCAGGGCGGATCCATCTATACCAGAATGTTTGCAGAAGACCGATATGAACAGACTGGAGTAATCACATCAGATATGCTAACATATAATGAGATAGATGTATTCTGTGAATATGCAAAAGAGCTTGGAATAACATTTGAAGTGATCGAGAAGGACATGTAAAGATAATAGGAAAAAGAGAGAGGAGGTCGAGAAATGGGAGAAAAAGAAATCCGAATAGGTGTAAGTGAAGTTGAAAAACGAAAAATGGGAGTATTTTCGGTAGTCGGCATGTTTTATGCGATATGCTGTGCAGGTGCATTTGGTGTAGAAGAAATGATACCCGAATGCGGACCTGGAATGACCATACTGCTTCTGATTCTGCTTCCGCTGTTCTGGGCGCTGCCATACAGCTATATCATAGCAGAAATGGGAGCTGCAAGACCGGTTGAAGGCGGAAACATGATGTGGATCAAGGAGGCGCTGGGTGAGTACTGGTTCTCCATCAGTGTATTCATTGAGGCCGTGTGGACACTGGTATGCAATACCGTATATGTTGTGCTTGCAGTAAGCTACCTGGGAAAAATGGTTGAACTTTCAAATACAGAGGCATTTGCCATCAAGGTAGGAATGATTCTCCTGTTCTTCATCATAAATGTAATAGGACTTAAGGAAGTAGGCATCGTATCAACTGTACTTTCGGTACTGATCATGATTGCGTTTGCCGGCGTTGCAATCGTTGGCTTCATGAACTGGAGTCAGAGCCCGTTTGAACCGTTTGTTCCGGAGGATGTCGGTGTATTTGAAGGCCTTGGAACAGGACTTGCAATCGGAATCTGGATGTATTCGGGATTTGATGAACTTTCGGTATTCGGAGGAGAAATCCAGAATTCAAACAAGATCATACCGAAGGCGCTGCTGATCGTAATTCCATTGATGTGCCTGACATATATCCTTCCAACAATGGGAGGTCTTGCTTCCATTGGCCAGTGGGAGGACTGGACAACGGAAATCGATGGCGTTGGTTATTCTGAAGTGCTTTCAGATTTTGCCGGACCTGTGGCAGCAGTAATATTCCTGATCATTGCCATACTGGGACAGCTTTCCATCTTTAATGTATGTCTTGCAACCGGTTCAAGAACCCTTCTGATTCTTTCAGATTCCCATCTTGCACCTAGAGGTCTTGCAAGACTTACAAAGAAAAAGGGAACTCCATATGTAGCACTGATCATCGTAGCAGCAATTACAATGCTTCTGATTCCATTTGAATTTGGTTTCCTTGTAGTAATTGATGTATTTTTCATGCTTCTGATTGCGCTTCTGACTGTAATATCCTGTGCAATCTTAAGAAGAGGAGCCGCAAAGGATGATCTTGGTGACTTCAGATTCCCTGGAGGAACTCCAATGCACAATCTGTGCGTAGGCCTTGTCATCCTGGTATGTACTGCATCCGTACTTCTCAATGGTACAGAATATTTCCTTGGCGGAATGATCTGGCTGATGATTGTACCGGTGCTGTATATCATCGGAAAGAAGATCTGGGGAGGTCTTTCAATTGCAGAGCCTGACATGTATCCTGTAAATCCTAAGACAGGACTTGGATTTGGACATATTAAACTCACAGGACTTCTCTACATGGGCATCGGAGTCTTTGGCCTGATAGGAAGACTGTTCCTTGAATGGTGGGAAAGCGACTGGGGTCCTGAATACTATATTGAAGAGTGGGAAGAAGGACTGTTCAGTGACTTCTACCTGATGCTGACTGTACTTGTAGTACTTAGCGTGGTATCACTTGTGGCAGGCCTCATCCTATATCTGATCGGAAAGAAAAAGAACGCATGAGGAAATCCTCATTAGACATGTAAAGAAAAATGGATGCTGACCTGCCTAGGTCAGCATCTTTTTGTAAAATTCCATTGGAAAAAGGATAAAAATGGCGTAAAATCAAAGTAGCCACAAGGTAGTGTCAAATAGGTTATGAAAACACCGGGCAAAGAAAAATGCCCTGAATTGTACTTTGAATAGTAAATAGTAGAGCTTTCAGAGCGGAGCTGCCACCCTTGACAGCGCACCGGGTCAATGCTGAACAGGCCTCA
>JAZRWY010000077.1:0-10677 GCA_045599945.1 Anaerovoracaceae bacterium
ACTCCTTTTGGTTTTGTTTTTTTGAGCATTAACATTATACCAAATACAGGGGGTAATTGCTTTTTCTTTGCAAAAAGTCCTGTGACCCCTGAATTTACTTAGGTTTAGATAAAAATTTAAGATAGGTAGTTGACACTACCAGATACATCAGGAGGGAAAAAAGATGAAGAAAGATATGTTGACAGAAAGCAGGCTCAAAGAAGAACTGAAGAAATATACAGAAAAAGCGGAAACACTCATCAAGGATGATGAGAAAGTGGAAGGCTTTCTCCAGGAAGTGGAGCGCAAGGTGGAAAAGGTGCCGGTATATGGTGATACCCTGTCCAGAGTATCCACCATCGTTTCCATGGTAAGAGCCTATGCGATGAAAGCATATAAGGCAGTGCCGGTCAGTGTGGTGATAGGGCTTGCTGCAGCGCTGATCTATTTTGTCGCACCTGTCGATCTGGTTCCGGATGTACTTGGTCCCCTTGGATATGTGGACGATGCCGGAATGCTGACATTATCCACAAAACTGGCGGAAGAAGATATCCGGGAATACAAGAAGTGGCAGATCAGAAACGGCAGAAGAAAAGCAGAAGAATACGAATAACCTCTTATTCTATAATATGATACGAACACTCCAGGAGAGCCCCGAAAGGGGCTCTCCGCACATGCAGAGACATTTTTGGTGCATGCGGCATAGTAGGCTGTAGATGTATAAATGAATGCTGATGGAATGTGTAAGGTGGTGTTAGAATGAAAACGATGGAGGAAATGGCTAGAACTCTTTTGCTTGCAGCAGAGGAATATGGCCTGCTGGAAACCCTGCTTGGTATGTTTGGAAACAGTCTGGATGTCCGGATCATATTAAAGGAAAAAAGCTATGCAGAAAAACTGGAAGCGCTGGATCTGTCTGTCCGGAGTCTCAATGGACTTAAGAGGGGCGGAGCAGTAACGGTAGGAGATGTCATGGACCTGATCGGCGGAGGCAGCCTGGCATATGTCCGGAATCTGGGAAAGAAGAGCATCATGGAAATCAAGGGGGCGCTTCTTGCATATGCCTATGAACAGATGACAGAAAAGGAAAAAGAAAACTTTCTGAAGGATCTGCTCAGAAGAAATGGAAATCTTTCGTCTGCTGGATTTCATGGGAAAATGGAGTAGCGGAAGAAGAGATAGTAGGATATACTGAAAGAAGAACTTGATGAGAAAGGAAAAAGAAAATGAAAAAAGCAGATGCAAATACACTGATTAAGATGGCAGGAGCAGCAGCGGCAGTAACCGTGCTGCTGGCATACAAGGTAAAGGAAATCCTGGACAAACAGAATTTTTCAGAGGAGTAGCAGCTAGAAGATGGCATATAGCGAGCTGATCAAGAATTACAACAGAATACGCGACTATATGCGGGAATTCTACATCTATGGCTTCAGGACCAGAAGTGAATTCAGCGGAAAGAGTGTCCGCTCATACGATAATGAGAAGCGCAGAGTGGAAAGCTGGATGGGCGAATATATGAAGTTCAGCCAGGATGCAGGCGGAAAACGGTCTTTCATTTCCGTTGACGGAAGACGGGTGCCGCGCAATCCGCTGTACAAAGCGTTTTGGGCGAAATCGTTTACCGACCGGGATATCTGTCTTCATTTTGCCCTGATGGATATTCTGTCAGAAGAAGAGTCTTTTCCCCTGACAGAGATTCTGGATGAGCTGACGGAATACATGGATGATATGTTTCTGGACGAGTCCACTGTCCGAAAGAAATTGAAGGAGTATACAGCGCTTGGCCTTGTTCATAAAGAAAAGGAAGGCAGGACTGTGAAATACCGGAAGAGCGAAGACCATGTGGACCTTGAAGCCTGGAGAGACGGGGTTGAATTTTTTGCAGAGACGGATGACATGGGCGTCATAGGCTCCTTTCTTGAGGAGAGGCTGCCGGAAAAGGATGGCATCTTCAGTTTCAAACACAGATATCTCCTAAAGGCCCTGGAGTCTGAAATTATGGCGGAGATTCTCAAATGCAGAAGAGAGCATGAAAAGATGGAGATTGTGCTCAGATCCAGGAGAAGAAAGCAGATGCAGAAAAAAGAAGTCTATCCTCTCAGAATCTATGTCAGTACGCAAAATGGCAGGCTGTATTTCATAGGCTATCAATATGGAAAAAGGCGGCCGGAAGTCTACCGGATGGACTTTCTGGAAAGTGTCCGGGCGCTGGAACGGGAAGAGGATGTCATAACACTGGAGGCTGCATATGAGAACTTTCGGAAACACCTCTGGGGTGCATCTGCCGGGGCAGGAAGAAAGCTGGAGCATATTGCGTTTGTCATTACATATGAGCCGTATGAAAAACACATTCCGGCGAGACTGGAGCGGGAGAAGAGAATCGGAAAACTGGAATATCTGGGGATTGACCGGTGCAGGTTTTCCGCAGATGTTTATGATGCGCTGGAGCTCATCCCATGGATCCGGACATTCATCGGAAGAATTGAGGATTTCCAGTGCTCCAATGCTGCAGTGGAGCGGCAGTTTCATGAGGATCTTCAGGAGATGAAGAGGATGTATGCCCTATCCGGAAACTGAAAAAGAATGATGATGGAAGCAGGACGATTGTCACAGACAGTGGTTCTGTTTTTGTTTTTTGAAAAGAAAAACAGGAATGCTGATGATCAGCGATTCCTGCAGGCTTTGGCTTTATGGATTTTTTTCCGTTTTGTTGAAGAAGGAATCTGAAGAGAATCTCTGTATTTGGCAATTGTCCGCCGGGAAACAGAGTAGCCCTGTTCGCTGAGGAGATCGGAAATGCTCTGATCAGAATGGGGCTTTTGCGGGTCTTCCGTTTTTATGATTTCCATCATCCGTATTTTTATGGATGTAGAAGAACAGTTTCCGGACACAGCGCTTGGGAAAAAGAATTTCAATGGATAAGTACCCATGGGCGTTTCAATGTATTTCTCCTGCACTGCTCTTCCGACTGTTGAAACATGGATGTCCAGCGCATCTGAAATCTCCTGGTAAGTCAGCGGAAGCAGCTGTTTTTCTCCATGAATGAAAAATGCTTCCTGGTATTTTACGATGAAACCGGCAACGGAGATGATGGTGCGGTTTCTGTATGCGATGGCCCGGATCAGGTTTTTCGCAGTATTGAGATTTGCCTGGATGTATGATGCATCCTCCCTGCTCATGGAGCTGTCTCTGCGGAGGGATTCGTAATATGAATTGATCCGGAGGGAAGGCATTAAACTGTCATTCAGAGCAAGATGCGGTCCTTCTTCATCAATGGCATACAGCAGGTCAGGAACGACATATTCTGTAGTTTCTATCTGAAAATCGCTTCCCGGCAGAGGATTCAGGGACTGGATCAGCCGGACCAGTTCTTTTACCTTTTCGCCGGAAAGATTGAGGGCCAGGGCTATTTTTTCAAAGTTTCCATCTGCGATGTCTTCCAGATGGTTTTCCAGAATGGCCTTTTCCGTCTCCTGCAGCCGGTCCATGGCGCGGAGCTGAAGCTCCAGACATTCCGTGAGGCTACGGGCGCCGATGCCCGGCGGATCCATGGAATGAAGAATGGTCAGGGCGGATTCCAGAAGGGAAAGGTCCATACCGGATTCCTCTGCAATCCGGCTGAGATCCATCATGAGATATCCATCGGAATTTACGGATGAAATCAGGGCGGATACGGCAGCGTTCTGGCCGGAAGGAAGCTTCATGCTGCTCAGCTGAAACAGAAGATAGTCTTCCATGGTCATGGAGCTTTCGTCCGGGATGGTGCTGATGCCGGCGGCGCTGTCATATTGTGAATATGAAGTTCCAAGCGGCATATATTCGTATTCCAGAATCGGATTATCCTGGACCTGCTCTTTTATATATTCGTTCAGCGAAATGGTATTCAGCTGAAGCATTTTCATGTCCTGCACCAGTCCTGGTGAGACATTGAGCTTCTGGACCTGCTCAATGAAAGGTCTATCTGCATGCAGCATGGGTTTTCCTGCCTCCTTGTCCATATATATGAATTATATCCCAATGCCGCTGAAACGAAAAGACAGAAAATGACTGACCCATGCACTTCTTTTGAAAGGATGCGGCCACCTGTGATATACTATGGAGAAGAGAGGAACATTGCAGGGAAAGGTATACGAAAATGCTATTTCATGAAATATATGGAACATATTATGCAATTGTAACAGAGATTCTGAAAAGAGCGGCAGAGGAAGATCTGACGGAGAAAGATATTCTGGAGCTGGTCAGAAGAGAAGGATTTACAGAAACGGTAACCGTCATTCCGGATGCGCTGAAAAGCGGGAGATGGCCGCTTCTTGGCGGAAACTACGGAAGTCCGGAGATTCCGCTTTCTAATCTGGAAAAGATGTGGCTGAAGGCGCTTTTGTCCGATCCGAGAATTCAGCTGTTTACCGATCATCTGCAGGAACTGCAGAAGGGGCTGGAGGATGTAGAGCCCCTATATGAAGAAGGTTTTTTTGTTCTTTTTGATAGATATGAAGATGGAGATGACTATGCCGACAAGACATATGTACGAAACTTCCGCATCATACGTTCTGCCATGAGAGAAAAGAAGAAAATCCGGATTACATACGGCGGGAGAAGAGGAAACAGAACGCATACGCTAAGCCCGCTGAAGCTGGAATACTCTGCCAAGGACGATAAGTTTCGTCTTTTGGGAAGAGAGGACCAGAAGAATATTACGCTGAACATGGCCAGTATCCGCAAGGTCGCGATGCTGGATGAAGGGGCGGTAGAGGCCGATGCATATAGCGGAGAGCTCTGCAGCGTTATCTTTGAGCTGAAGGACGAGAGAAAAGCCATGGAACGCTGCATGATTGGGTTTTCCGATCTCCAGAAGGAGACGGAGAAACTGGATGACAGTAATTACAGAGTCACGCTTCACTACTATAAAGAAGATGAGACAGAAATCCTGATCCGTATTCTGTCTTTTGGTCCATTGATCAAAGTTACAGGACCGGAGCAGTTTCTGGAACTGGTCCGCGGGAGAGTGATGAAACAGAAATGAAGAGAGCAGAAGTTTTTCGGCTTTCTTTTTCTGTTCGCAACTTTTTTTCCGTGAAAAGGAGAGTTCTTTTGTGTAAGATATAACCATCAAAGAAAGAAGGAGGGAACGCAAGGTGAAAAAGCTTGAGATTCAGGGAAAAGCTGCTACTGCAGTCTGTTATGCCAATATCATTGAAGAGGATGCGGTTGAGCAGATCAGAAGAATGTGCGACCAGGATTTTACTGAAGGGAGCAGAATCCGCATCATGCCGGATGTTCATGCCGGCAAGGGCTGTACGATAGGCACTACCATGACCATCCACGGCAAGGTCGTTCCCAACATTGTGGGAGTGGACATCGGATGCGGCATGTATACGGTAGTGCTCGGCAAGGTGGATATCTCATACATTGAAATGGACCGGGCGTGCAGATTCATTCCTTCCGGCCAGGACGTATGGGAGGGAAGAAGAGAGAGATTCGACCTTACGAGGCTGAACTGCTACAGATATCTGAAGCAGAGCAGAAGGCTGGAAAGAAGCCTTGGAACGCTGGGCGGAGGAAATCATTTCATTGAGATTGATCAGGCAGAGGATGGAACAAAATATCTGGTCATCCATTCCGGCAGCAGAAATCTCGGAAAGCAGGTGGCAGAACATTACCAGAAGCTTGCAGGAGACCTAAACAGAGGAATCGGAGACTATCTGGACAAGAGAGATGAGATCATCCGGACATACAAGGAAGCAGGGAGAAGAAGTGAAATCCAGGCAGCTCTTGATGAACTGAAGATGAATCTGAATGCGGAGACAACCATTCCAAAAGATTTATGCTATCTGGAAGGAAAATATCTGAAGCAGTATCTGGAGGATGTGGAACTCTGCCAGGAGTTTGCCAGAAGAAGCAGAGAGCTCATGGCGGAAATCATATTGGAGAGACTTGGACTTGAGGCAATGGATTCATTCCATACAATCCACAACTACATCTCCACAGAGGAGATGATTCTCAGAAAAGGTGCCATTTCTGCAAAGGAGGGAGAGCTGGTTCTCATTCCCATCAATATGAGAGACGGCAGCATTCTTGCCAGAGGAAAGGGAAACCCGGAATGGAACTGTTCTGCGCCCCATGGTGCAGGAAGAGTGCTTTCCAGGAAAGGTGCCAGAGAGACTCTTTCCATGGATGCGTACAGAAAATCCATGGAGGGAATCCATACCACATCTGTCAGCTTGAAGACGCTGGATGAGGCGCCAATGGCATACAAGAGCCTGAAGGATATCCTGGATGTCATTGATGAATCAGTAGATATCTTAGAGGTACTGAAACCAATCTTTAACTTCAAGGCGGAGTAAAATGATGAGAGAAAAGATTCTAGAAAAATTAAGAACAATTGAAAAAACCGAACATGTAAGGATCATTTTAGCTGTAGAATCGGGAAGCAGAGCATGGGGCTTTGCTTCCCCGGATAGTGACTATGATGTGCGTTTTATCTATGTGAGAGAAAAAGAGGATTATCTTCGGCTGGAAAAGGTACGGGACGTACTGGAATATCCAATCGATGATGAACTGGATGTGAACGGATGGGATCTGAAGAAGGCCCTTCAGCTCCTGCATGGATCAAACCCATCACTCTTTGAGTGGTTTTCTTCTCCTGTCAGCTATCTGAAGACAGAAGAGGCAGACCGGTTCAGAGAATTGATGGAGCGATACTTTTCCTCCAGGAAGAGCCTGCATCACTATCTGCATATGGCAGAAGGAAACTACAGGGAGTATCTGAAGGAAGAAATGGTGCGTGCAAAGAAGTATTTCTATGTGCTTAGACCAATCCTTGCCTGCAGATGGATTCTGGAGCGAAAAACGGCGCCTCCGATGCTGTTTGAGGAACTGATGGAGGCAGAGCTTCCGGAAGAACTGAAAGGAACTGTAAAGGGGCTTCTGGAGGTCAAGAGGAATGTTCCGGAGGTACAGATGGTGCCGCGGCTGGACGCAGTCAATGCATATATTGAAAAGAGTCTGGCGGAGCTTCCGGAGGAGGTCAGAAAAACAGCAAAGGAAGAAGATCCTGGATGGGAGGAATTAAACAAATTTTTTTTGAGAGTATTAGAAAGGAGTACAGATGGAAATAACTTCAGCAAAAGCAGCAAAGATGCTGAGAAGACTGAATGAAGAGCATGAAGCCCTGATGACAAAAGAGGCAAAATCTTCATCATATACGGCAGTTCTGGGTGAAAATGCAGAGGAATACAGGCCGGATTATGCATTTGAGGCCATGCAGGAAGACCTGGAAGCAGTAGAGGAAAAAATCCGAAAACTCAAGCATGCCATCAGCCGGTTCAACATCGGCCATGAGATTGAGGAATTCGGCATGCATATCGACGAAATGCTGGTATATATCCCGCAGCTTTCCGCAAGAAAAGACAAACTGGAAGAGATGGCGGAAAGACTGCCAAGAGAGAGGGAATATACCTATGGCAATTCCAACATTGCAGAATACAGATATGCCAACTATGACATATCTTCTGCAGAAAAGGCCTATGCGGAATGCGCAGAGCTTCTGGCACGGGCGCAGAATGCCCTTGACCGGGTAAATAACACGGTGACTTTTGAGGTTGACCTCTAAAGTATATTCCGGTGCGCAAAAACTACAGGCATCACACATGCAGATCGGAAGAGATCAAGGTTTAAAGTTAAAGATAATGGTTATTCTTCATGTTATCTGTTATCTGTAATGGTTGATTGTTGATGAAGCAAGGTTTCATTTACTGTGCACAAAAACTTATGGCAGCAGAAGTTCGGTTTCATGCTGTCTTTTTTTTGGAGTACAGACAGGACGCCTGATGAGATTGGAATAAGGATACACGCATCCGGTGACAGCATGGAGATTATATGCTCTGTGCTTAAAGTATGCGACTATTCTATTGATGACATCTTCGAGAAGGAACTGTATTTCCTTCTTCCATTTCATCTTTTCGTTTACGAAAAGAATTTCGAAGAGTATAATGAGGATGAAGAAAAACTCACACAGCTGAGAAATGAATATGACAGGCTGAAGCGAAAACTGAAGGGCTATTAAAGAGTCTAGATATTATGAAAGAACTGGGAGCCTCATATGATGTTGTAAAGGCCAAATTGATGGAGAAGTATGGTCTTAGTGAGGCAGATGCTGAAGAATACCTGAAAGAGCATTAAATTAGAACATGAACATGTCTGCTGATGCCGGCACATTGTGCCGGCATTGCGTTTCACGCCTTGACATGGGGCAAGACATGGAGGATTATCAGGTATATGATGGAGGAATGAAAGATGCATGACTATACTTTTTTGAGGATGATGTATCCTGTGGATCTCTTTGCGTATGTAGATGTGCAGGACCAGATTGAAGAACTGGAGATGTTTTTTGAAAAGGCCAACGGGATCACAATGTTCGAGGATGGTCTTAGAATATATAACGGAGACATGGATCCTGAACTGATTGAAAAATATGGATATGTAGGCAGAGAATTTGCACTTAGAATGATTGTAAAGGCTGCCTGCGACGGATATGTTCCTGCCATGTATTTCATGGCAGACCTGTGCCGTGAAAGCAAGAACGATGGCTTTGAGACAAAAGACAGAACCCATGAGCATTTCTGGTATGAAAAGACATACAGCAATCTGGATGATGCAGAGCTTCTGAATCATGCACGGAACATGGCAGATGGTTCCTATGAGATGGATTTTTCAAGAGAAAAGATCGATAGCGTGCTGGAGATGTCGGCGGCTCTTGGAAATAACGAAGCAAAGATGATTCTTGCGGATAGATTCTCCGACGATTTAGAGAACAAGGAAGACCTCAAGAAATCGCTCTACTGGTTCTATACGGCAGATGAACTGTCACCTGAGATGCAGGACCGGCTGAAGGCTGCTGAAAAGGCGCTAGGAATTAAATAAAGAAAGAAGTAATGGCCTCCCATGGTAAAGCGACATTTCCCGGGAGGTTTTACCATGGAGAAGATACCTGCTTTCTTATACAATGAAACCATTGGAAAAGGGAAGGTATACGCAGAAGAGATGAGGGCAGAGCATGGAAAAGGCGGAAATAAAGGAACGGGACATGAAGGCTTTAAGCCGGTACAGGAAAGGGCTTTATGCAAAGCCGGAGCTGAATTATCTCTTCCTTGAACTGACAGACAGCTGCAACATGAACTGCAGACACTGTGGCAGCAGCTGTCATGATGGAAACAGCAGATACCTGGATAAGGATCTGGCCATAAAGGCGCTGGAGGAGATTGCCGAAGATTTCAAAGATGCGGATTTCATGGTCTGCATTACAGGAGGGGAGCCGCTGCTCCATCCGGCTTTTGATGAGATCCTGGAAACCGTAAGCCGCCTGAAACTTCCATGGGGGATGACAACAAACGGCATCCTCATAGATGAGAATAGAGCAGAGCGCCTTAAGGCGCTTAAGATGGGAAGCATCACTTTGAGTCTTGACGGTCTGAAGGAAAGCCATGAATGGCTCAGGAGGGTTCCCGGAAGTTTTGAGAAGACGTTAGAGGGAATCAGAAATCTGAAGAATGCAGGCTTTGCTGTGCAGGTTACGACTGTTGTGAACAGAAGAAACATGGGGGAGTTAGAGGATATCTTCCATCTGATGAGAGATCTGGATGTAGACTCATGGAGGGTAACCAATGTAGATCCCATGGGGAGAGCCATGGAAGAGGAAGGCGACCTGGCACTCCATGGAGATGCGCTGATTACTCTGCTGGAGTTTGTAAGAGAAAAGAGGTTCGACCCGGATAATCCCATGGAGGTATGCTATGGATGTGCCCACTATCTGTCTTTTGAATATGAGAGAGAGGTGCGGGATTTCTATTTCCAGTGCGGCTCAGGAACTGTAGTGGCATCGATCCTGTGCAATGGGGACATTTATGGATGCCTGGATGTGGAGAGAAGGAAAGAACTCGTACAGGGAAACATTGCAGCCGATCGATTCTCGGATGTGTGGTTTCATGGGTTTAAAGAGTACAGAAGGGATAGAAGCACATTATGCAGTCCGTGCACGGAGTGCACGGAGAATGCATATTGCAGCGGAGATTCCATGCATACATGGAACTTCGACAGAAACGAGCCAAGGTTATGTTTAAAAGAGATCCTGAGGAGGAATGGTGATGAAAGATAAGTTTAAAGAGAATCTAGAAAAGGAAGTGCTGCATCATGCAGAATTGAAAGAACCAAAACCCCTTCCGGAAGGTTTCTATGAAGATGGCAGCAGATGCGGCAACTGTCAGGCGATTCTGGAGCCGGATGACAAGTATTGCAGAAACTGCGGAACTAAGCGGGGAGAAGGAAAATTCAGCGAGTATAGAAATCCGCTGAAGGTAATCTACGGCCCAATCCGTGTGTTCCGGTGCAGAGAGTGCAGTTTTCAGTGGCAGTCCATGATAGGGAAGTGCTGTCCCAAGTGCGGCGGAAAACTCAGCACCGGACCGGATGAGAAACAGGAACGGTAGATTCCCTCCCGGATGGACGAAGCACCAGATTCTGGCACAAAACATTTTAGAGAAAATTCCGATATCAGCAACAGGTACGGGTAAAACATACTTAGCAGCATTTGACGTACGCAAGTACAAGCCTAAGAAGATGCTATTCTTAATATATAGAGAAAACATAGCAAGAGCTGCCATGGCAAGCTTCAAACGAGTATTAGGTTCTAATATTAATGCA
>JAZRWY010000078.1:0-9974 GCA_045599945.1 Anaerovoracaceae bacterium
ATAAAAGGGTCGGATGAATTAAGAAGGATTCCATCCGTTTACCCGATTGAAACCAGAAAAGATGCTGTATCATTATTTGAAACAGGCAAAGAGATGCTGGAATATGCACAGAAGAATGGAAAAGAGCTGTGGGAAGCAGCACTGGATTATGAATCTGAAATAACCGGACTCTCGAAAGATGAAGTATGGAAATATGCCGAAAAGACATTGGATTCCGCTTATGCTTCCATTGAAAATGGATATCGGAAGGATCTGAAATTTGAGGGAATTACGGTTCCAAAGGCTGCAGAAATACGAGAGAAAATCAAAAGCACAAAGCTGATTCCAACCGGAATCTCGGATGAAGGCTCTCTTGATGCGCTTGCAATTATGGAGTATTCCAATTCTCACGGAATTATCATATGTATGCCGACAGGAGGCGCATCGGGAATCATTCCTGCAGCTATCCGGTCTGTGGCAAAAGAGCTTGGGAAAAGCAGAGCGGATGAAATAAAGGCGCTGCTTACGGCAGGTATCATTGGAGTTCCGTATTATCCTACGCATTATCATGGAACTCTGGGCTGCCAGGCTGAAGTGGGAATAGCAACGTCCATGGCCGCTGCTGCTCTGGCGTCATTTCTGTCAGAGGACCCGGAAATAGCAGAAAGAGCCGCAGTTCTAGGGATGCAATATGTAATCGGGCAGGTCTGTGACCCTATTGAAGGATTTGTACAGATTCCTTGTTTCATTAGAAATATCGGTTCAGTTCCGCTGGCAGCAACATGCGCCAATTATGCTGCTTTAGGACTTGATACGGGAGTATGTCTTGATGAAATGGTTCAGGCGACGCTGAGAGTAGGAGAAGCGTTGAGAGAGTTAAGAATTAATCCGCTGGGGACTTGCGGAGCAAAAGATGTTCAGTACAATGTCTGCAGCACCTGCTATGGAAAGAGGAAGTAGCATTATGCCTGCTTCTGCTGTCAAAGTCCTTAGGGAATATTCATTAAGGAGAAATAAAACATGAAGAAAAGAGTATTTGCAATTACATTAATAATTACTATAGTGCTGCTAGCCGGATGTGCTCTGAAGTCTTCGCAGCTTGCATCATCCATTACCACAGCTGTTCCTGATGTAACGGGCCTGACTCAGAATGAAGCTGAGTCCAGGATTTCTGATGCAGGTTTCATTCCGGAAGTAATATATATAGATTCTGATAAAGTGCCTGCTGGTGCTGTAGTTAAAACAGATCCTTCTGCAGGGCAGGCAGCTGCGCCTTCATCGATTGTAAAGCTGTTCGTCTCGAAGGAAGGAGCATCAGCAGCTGTTCCGGATGTAGTAGGAATGTCCTTAAAAGAAGCAACTGATACTCTTGCTTCGCAGGGACTGCAGGTTGGAGATATCAAGTACAAAGATTCCGATAAAGCGAAGGATGTGGTGCTTGTCTGTAATCCGTTACCAGGGGTAAAAGTACCTAGCGGCAGTAAGATCAGTTTTACTCTTTCGTCGGGAGAGAAAAGAGAGCGTACTCTTAATGTGGATGTAGATGTGCCTGGCAGCAATGACAAAATAGAATTCACAATATATATCGACGGCAAACAGGATGAATCATATACCAGAACCGTTGATCCGGCATCAACCGGCACTGTTACCTTTAAATTCCGTGGTTCTTCTGGAAGGAAAGCTGTCAGAATAAAAGCTGACGGAAAAACATACAAATCCTACACCCTTGATTTTGACAAAGGAACAGTTAAAGAGATGAATGACTGAGCATCTGTGCTTTGAAAGCTGTACAATGTGTAGAAAAAGAGATTATCATGAGCGATAGTCTCTTTTAGTTTGTCGGGATGACAGGGATTGGATGATATAATTGGTTTAGTATATGACTACAGTCCTGTTACATAGCCTTATTCCTTTGATTGACAGGGCTGCAAAAGAGCAATATGATGCTACCGGCAGACGGATAAGTGAATCAGGTGGTAAATCTGTCAATGCTAGAAGAGGTATTATCTGATGAATCTGATGTCGGAACAGATAAAGTGAAGAATTATGTAACTTTTCAATCCTGGATGGTACTAAATATACAAAAGGCTATCAAAGAAATGAGAGGTGAATAGAATGAGTAGCAGAGATTTTTCAAAACTGGCACTTAGAGTTAGAAGGAGACAGATTGTAACGGTCTGCATAACTGTAATTGTAGCAGTGACTATATCCATGGGGCTGTTAAGCTATAAGATTGCAGGATCTCAGCTTAAGCCTCCAGTTACACTTCACACTGTAATGGAGGGAGATGAGAATGGAAGAGTTACAACGTATACTTCCATTGGATTCAGGCAGCTGGTATATGAGTCTGATTATGGATGTAACTATTCTGAGAGAATACCGTTCTGGAAAAAGGCGGATGGAAGTGCCGGCTATCTTACTGGAAAGCAATATGAATCACTTATGAAATTCATGCAGAAGAAATCAGAAATAAAAGAGGAGAAATGTGATTTCATAGAATCGTTTTCTGATTTTGAAGCCAACATTTTTTATGTTGAAAAGAAGGATGATAACTATCTTATCTACCTTGGAGGAAAAACTGTGACATATTATGAAGTGGATGAAGAACTATATGATAACATCGATGGAAACCCAGCTATCTCAGGAGATGCTGGAGTGGGCTGGAAAGCATATGCTGTAAGTGCGACATGGGATGGAAAAGAATTTAAAAACGGAAAGATTACAGAATACCAGATGGGAAAGGCAGGCGCAGAAAAGATATTCGAGGAAATGCCAAAACCTGTGGCGATGATAATCACAGGAGGAATGACTGGAGAAACAGAGACTTCTGATGTAATTGAAGAAAGAAGCCTTCTTAAAGCCTGTGCTCATTTTGGAGCAGTACCTTCCGTTGATAAAAGGATAGGTTATGTCCCTGAGGAAAATACTGTAGAAGTATATACCCTCGATTCTCTTTATGAAGATGGAGATGTTGCTGAAGATAAGATAATAAAGGTAATAAATGCTGGTGATAAGCGATGAAAGAGTTTGAACTTATATACCAGGAGTATTACGATCTGGTGCTTCGGTATCTTCTGAAACTGACCGGAGGCAATCTTAATATTGCAGAGGATCTTACGCAGGAGACGTTCTTTCAGGCATTTACAGCCATATATCGTTTTAATGGAAAAAGTCAGCTTAGCACATGGCTATGCGCTGTAGGAAAGAACTGTTATCTCAAGTATTTGAGAAAGAACAGAGAAATCCCTTATGACATACAGGTCTTTGCAGATAGCCTGGCAAGTGAGCATAATGCATATGATGAAGTAGAAGTGAATGAGCAGCTTGAGATATTAAGGCGTGAAATAGGGAGGCTGGAAGGAAGAGAAAAGGATATCATGTTCATGAGAACATATCTTGACTATTCTTTTAAGGAGATAGCAAAGGTTCTTCATATGAAAGAAAGCACAGCTAAAGTAACATATCATAGGGCTAAAGAAAAGCTGAAGAAAATAATGGAATAGGAAAAGACTATCGAATGAACGTTAGTCTTTTCTTGTTGGTCGGGATGACAGGATTCGAACCTGCGGCCTACTGATCCCGAACCAGTCGCGCTACCAAGCTGCGCCACATCCCGGTATTCTGGCGGAGAGCCCGGGATTCGAACCCGGGGTCCTTACGGACACCGCATTTCGAGTGCGGCACGATCGACCACTCTGACAACTCTCCTCACAATACAGTGAAAAGTATATCACATTTTGAGCCAATTGTGTAGAGATATTTCGTTTTCAGATGATATAATAATGGTGTGAGGTGAAAAAGAATGAAAAATATCTGTTTTTATAAGTCTCCACTGGGGGAAGTGCTGAAAATCGTGGATGACGGAACTGCCGTTAAAGAAGTATCTTTTGTGATGCATGCATGCGGCTGCTGCCTGAGTGCAGCGGCTTCTCCAATCGGCATGGAAGTAATCCGTCAGCTTTCGGAGTATTATGATGGAAAGAGAACGGCTTTTGATCTTCCGCTTCAGCCGGAAGGAACGGATTTTCAGAAGAGAGTATGGAATGCACTGTATGAGATTCCGTATGGAGAAACAAGATCATACAAACAGGTGGCGGAGGCTGCGGGGTGTCCGAGAGGTGCGCGGGCTGCCGGAAATGCCAACAACAGAAATCCAATCTGCATTATCATTCCGTGCCACAGATGCATTGCGGCAGATGGAACGATTGGAGGATTTGAATGTGGAACGGAAATCAAGGAAAAACTACTAGAACTTGAGGGTGTGACAGTGAAAAAGTGACACATTTCAGCACGGAAATGGAACACTTTGAATAATGCATATTTATGCATCCAAACTTTGGAAATTGAAGAAAACAGGGCGAAAAAACAGCAATCCACAGATGATTTCCAGTATGTGTAATGAATATTGGACATTGAAAAATATTTGTGGATAAGTTTTTATTGACAAGGGGTATATAGAGTATAATTGTTGAAAAATCAATAGTTAAAATAACAGAAACAATTCACAGGCGCACGAGGATAAAATTGTATACAATGTTTTGTGAAGTTGTGGTTAATGGGTGTAAACCTTGCAATAACTCAATTTCCTTTTGTGGAAAAGAAGATAGGTAAAAGGATGCATATTATTCAAAATGATACAATTTTGGATTGTTTGCGGCAAAAAAAGATTGTTTTTTTTTGCGTTTTTCCTTGACACAAGATGTTGTGGTTGGAAATATTTGTTTAAAAAACAAAAACGTTGAAATTCAAGGAATTGTTCATGACTTGAGCATGTTTTCTGATAATTTCAGGCACAAAATCTTAAAACTATCTTAACGACATCTTAATAACATATTAATACAGAAGATGAAAAATCATCTTCTGTTATATTTCATATTCCACTTTATGTTCTGGTATTGTGACAGATATGTTCCTTCCGTGAAGAGTGATAAAATCGGAAGGATCGATGCTGGCGGAGACGGGCGGAAATGTATCATCAAAATGATCCAGAAAGACAGCGGCCGGCTGCAGACGCTCTACGACCGAAGCTGCATGGAAGGAAAGCCTGCTGTTTCCCTGGTATGGAAGAACCAGAAGGTCAATGTTTTCCGGATATTGTTCTTTGGGATGAAGCGCCAGGCTCCCGAGAAGAAAGACTCTTTTTCCATCTCCTTCAATCAGATAGCCTACCGTCTCGTGATTCTCCCGGAATGTTCGGTTTGCATCCATCAGATATCTGAGATTTCCGGCATGCAGGATGATTCTTCTGTTTACAAGAGTCTTTGCAATGATTTTCAGATCAAACCGTATATGTTTCCCCTTGTATGCTTTTATGTGCAGGCTGCCAAGATCCACAGCATCTCCCGGCCGGATTTCACTGAGTGTTTCTCTGTTCAATCCCTGGTCCAGCAATGTGACTGCAGGTGTTAATGTGCAGTATACTTTCTGCGTGGTAACAAGATTCTTCAGGCTCCCGATATGATCCAGATGGCCATGGGTGATGAAAATGTTATCATAACCGGCAAAATCTTCTTCCTGAATCTGTATGCCGCTTCCTCTAAGAGGAAGAAACGGATCAAAGAGAATCTGCGTCTCATCTGTTTTTATGCCGATGGATGCAGTGCCAAACCATGTGATTTTCATTCCTCACCCTCCATGATTTCATGAAGAACCAGGACGGCTGTCTCTACCAGGCTGTCTGCGGAGCTTCCGGGCAGATGGGAGAGGATTCCCGGGTCATAATCTTCTTTCAGATAATCTGCAGAAAAAAGAAACTGATAAGCCTTCTTCTCCCGAAAAGCTGCTGCAGCCATGAGCGCAGAGCATTCCATGTCTACAGCCCTGCAGCCGAGCGCTGCTTTTTTTTCTGCATTTCCTCTGGTTTCACGGAAAAATCCGTCGGTCGTCCATATTCTTCCCGATTCATATGGAAGAGAAAGCGTCTGAAAAACCGATTTTAACCTTCCGGCTGTCGGCACGGCGATGAAATCGGAAGGAGGTGCATAGTGATAGCTGGTGCCCTCGTCTCTGTAGCATTCTTCCGGAATGAAAAAGGAAAGAGGCCTCATGGAAGGATCCAGAAAGCCGCAGGAACCGAAATACAGAATGGATTCGGCGCCCATGGAAAACAGTTCTTCTTCCGCAATGACAGCAGCAGGAGCGCCCATGGGGCTTTCAAGGTATCCCATGGTTTTTCCTTCATGTTCAATGGCATGGATGGTTATGTTCCTGGCCAGATGAATTCTGCCGATTTCCTTCGGAGAATAGTTTTCCATTATTTTCTTTGTAAATAGTCCGGAGAAGGACGAAAGGAAAAATTTCGGGAAGTCCTCGCTTCTTCGAACCATCATTTCCGGACGGATCAGTTCTTTTGTTTTTTGGTCAAATGAATGGATAATCATGGGCGTATTACCTCATAGCTGTTTCTTTTCATGGTTTCATCGGGGATGAAATGCATGATGATGCCATCAAAATATTTTCTATTGCAGCCGCCGTGACCTGCTGCATTGGAAATGTCCAGGGGATTTAAGCGGACAGATATTTCTCTGTCCTCCGGAAGGAGCTGCTTTTCTATTTCCTCTCTTGCAATGGTTCCCTCCACCAGCTGGCGGAATGCCGGATGGTATGTGTTTCCCGTGATGGCACCGCCGTCCCGGATAAGATCCGAAGATTTCAGGCCTACTCTGAGAATCTGAATGCCGGCATCATCCAGAATGCGATACATCTTTGATGTGATTCTGACGGCTTCATCAAGGGAGAGCGGAAGATATTGCCCTTCCTGATACATCTCCAGAAGCTCTGTATCCTCAATAATGATGGTAGGATACAGCCTGGCAAGCTCCGGACCGATCTTCACCGTTTCCAGGGCGGAGCGGATATCTGCTTCTTCACTGTCCCCCGGAAGACCGATCATGAGCTGGATGCCGAGAGTAAAGCCGTAGTCCTGAATCAGACGGCATGCCCGGTAGATTTCTTTCGTGTCATGTCCTCTCTTTGATGCTTTTAAAACATCCGGATCAAAGGACTGGACGCCGAGCTCAATGACATCAACGGAATAACGCTTCAGATTGTTCAGAATTTCTTCATTGATATAGTCCGGGCGGGTGGACATGTGAATCTTGTCGATGATGCCCTTCTGCTTGTATTCGTTGGCAATCTCAAGAAATGCATTCTGTTCTTCCGGCGGGAGTCCCGTAAAGGAGCCTCCATAGAAACTGAGCTCTATGCATTCGAGGTTCATGTCTTTTAATGTGGACATGTAGGTTTCAATTGTATCGATTACATCCTGCCTGGTAACATCTCCCTGCCTTGCAGTAATCTTCTTCTGATTGCAGAAGACACAGTCGTTGGGACAGCCTCTGTGCGAGATGAAAATGGGGATGATGGCATGTTTCTTACTCATATATGATACTTCCGATATCCTCCAGGGGATAGTCAAATTCCTTGATGTTCAGATTTCTTTCACTGATGAAGGAATGAATCTGTTCGTAATCGGGATGATCCGATATCTTTCCGTTGAAAACGATGGTATCCTTAATCCTCCCTGCGGTTCCACCAATGAAGCCATATGGAAAACCTTCAAGTTTTACATATGGATGTTCCTTCGTAGATTCGGAAATGAGAAGAACAGATAAGCAATTCCTGCATGCATGGTAGATTCCCCGGTCAGATGTGATGATGCTGTTTTCATCGACAATGACAATGTTGCATCTGGCATATCCCTGGGGAACATCAACGAGGATCATGTTTTCCGCTTTTTTGAGCAGTCTCTTTGCGGTATGTTTCAGATTGTGGATGAAATGGGTTCCGGTGCAGGCTGCATTAAAGGCGCAGTTTTCCGGATAGCGGTATCCCAGTTCTTCTGGATTTGCATGGACGGTCTCGTTTCCAAGGCAGCACATGAAAATGTCCGGATGCGCGGAAATTTCCGGATAGACCAGAGGACTTTCCGGCATCCGGGTGATTTCATCCAGAGTGTTCAGATATTCCAGTAATTCTGTTTTTGCATGTTCTGAAACGTAGATCATTTTTTCCTCCGATTCCATTATACACAGAGTACAAATTGAAGGAAAGAGGTGAATTTTACTTGCAAGAAAGAGGCAATAGGAGTACAATGTTGTGTATAAATGAAGACAAAACGATGAGGAAGAGGAGTAGGATGAAACGCTTCATACAGAGAATGAAATCCCAGGCTGAGAGATTTCATGAAAAACGGCATCTGAAGGTTGCTTCTGAGTTTTAATACAAATGAGTGCCCATGACCTGTCATGGGAACAAAGGTGGTACCGCGGAAAATATTTTCGTCCTTTGCAGCCCGGCTGCGGAGGGCTTTTCTTTTAGAAAAATCTGCAGCAGAGAAAAAGAAAAAAGGAGAAAAAACATGCAGAAAAACTTAGCTAAGACTTATGATCCCAAGGCGTTTGAAGACAGGATCTATAAGATGTGGGAAGATAATGGCACTTTCAGAGCCATCATTGATGAAAAAAAGACGCCTTACACAATTTCAATGCCGCCTCCAAATATCACAGGCCAGCTCCATATGGGACATGCTCTTGACCATACTCTTCAGGATATCCTTATCAGATGGAAGAGAATGCAGGGCTACAGTGCTTTATGGCCCCCAGGCTCAGACCATGCTTCCATTGCAACAGAAGTAAAGGTTGTTGATAAGATCAGAGAAGAGGAAGGTCTGGAAAAGGAAGATCTGGGAAGAGAAGAATTCCTTAAGCGTGCATGGGCATGGAAGGAAGAATACGGCGGAAGAATCACGAAGCAGTGCCGTAAGCTCGGTGACTCCTGTGACTGGGAAAGAGAAAGATTTACCATGGATGAGGGCTGTAACGCAGCAGTTAAGTCCGCATTCATCAAGCTCTACGAAAAAGGACTCATCTACAGAGGACACAGACTGGTTAACTGGTGTCCGGTATGCGGAACATCACTTTCCGATGCAGAAGTAGAGCACGAGGATAAGAACGGCAAGTACTGGTACTTCAAGTATCCGGCAGTAGAGCCTACCGATGATTTTGACGGAATCATCGTTGCGACATCAAGACCGGAGACAATGTTTGCCGATGAGGCCATCGCAGTAAGAGGCGATGATGAAAGATACAAGGACGTAATCGGAAAGGAAGTCATCCTTCCGCTGGTAGACAAGGCGATTCCAATCATAGCTGACCCATATCCGGATCCTGAAAAGGGTACCGGAGCAGTAAAGATTACGCCGGCGCATGACCCCAACGACTTTGAAGTAGGCTTAAGACACGACCTTCCGATGCTCAGCTGCATCAATGAAGATGCTACCATGAACGAGCTTGCAGGAAAGTATGAAGGTCAGGACAGATACGAATGCCGTAAGAACTGGGTAGCTGACCTGGAAGAAGCAGGCTATCTTGTAAAGACAGAAGAAAAGGTAATCCCTATGGGAACATGCTACAGATGCCATACTGTAATCGAAGACATGATCTCCGACCAGTGGTTCGTAGCAATGGAAGAACTTGCAAAGCCGGCCATCGAAGCAGTAAAGGACGGCAGAACAAAGTTCATCCCTGAAAGATTTGACAAGATATATTTCCACTGGCTGGAAGAAATCCGTGACTGGTGTATTTCAAGACAGCTTTGGTGGGGACACAGAATCCCTGCATACTACTGCGACGAATGCGGTGAGCTTGTAGTATCCTATGATGCACCGGAAAAGTGTCCGAAGTGCGGATGTTCGCATCTTACGCAGGATGAAGACGTACTGGATACATGGTTCTCCTCAGCTCTTTGGCCATTCTCAACTCTTGGCTGGCCGGAAGAGACTGAAGACCTCAAGTACTTCTATCCGACGACCACAATGGTAACAGGATATGACATCATATTCTTCTGGGTAGTAAGAATGATGTTCTCAGGACTTGAATACATGGACGAGATTCCATTCTATGACGTATACATCCACGGTCTTGTAAGAGACGCCCAGGGACGTAAGATGAGCAAGTCCCTTGGAAACGGTATCGATCCTCTGGAGGTTATCGACC
>JAZRWY010000079.1:0-22922 GCA_045599945.1 Anaerovoracaceae bacterium
ATAAGCATTGCTTAAAAATTCTGAAATTCACATTCAAATACGACAAATTCCGAAGAAAGGTAAATTTCTGACGAAAAACAATCTTTACATTCAAATGAATATATGTTAGTATTGTCACAACAAGAAATCTTAAGAATAAGATTTGTATCGATGGTATCGTTTCACGATATCCCCATATAAAGAAAAAGGAGGACAATATGAAAAGAAAGACTTTACTAACCTTACTGCTTTCGCTTTGTGTGATCATCGGAATGTGTGCATTCACAGGTTGCGGCAGTGACTCATCCTCAGATGAAAGCGCTTCATCCGGCGATGGCGATGTAATGACAATCAGATTAGCATCCGATGAAACAAAGGATGTGCCGATTTCCAAGGCAACTGAAGAGTTCCAGAAGATTGTAGAAGAAAAATCAGGCGGAACAATGAAGGTTGAATACTACAGCGATTCCGCAATGGGCGACGAAAAGGAAATTGCTGAATCCGTTAACCTGGGAAATCTGGAAATGGGAACAATTTCAGCTGCGTACATGGCAGCATATGACCCTAACTGGTATTCCATCGACCTTCCATATGTTTTCAAGGACAGACAGACAATGTATGACATGGTAGACGGAGAATATGGAGAAGCACTTAGAACCGGACTGAATGAAAAGTCAAACATCATGTGTCTGGACTATGCTGATGGCTCATTCAACATCATTCTGAACATAAAGAATCCTGTAAAGGAAGTAGGCGACCTTGACGGACTTAAGATCAGAACAATGGATAGCCAGATGAATACTACCATCTACAATGCATGGGGTTCCACAGCTACTCCAATGGGAATGAGTGAAGTTTATACTGCACTTCAGCAGGGAACAATTGATGGTGTTGACACATCTCCTCTTGCCATGGTTAGTAACAAGTTCCAGGAACTCGGAAAATACTATACAGTATCAAACCACAAGGCAATGGTACTGATCAGTATCATCAACAAGGACTTCTTCGAATCACTGACTGAAGAACAGCAGCAGATTATCTTAGATGCTAGTAAGCAGGCTTACCAGCAGGATGAAAGAAAGCTTGTTCAGGCAGCAGAAGAAGAATCATTTGGTGTTCTTGATGAAGCTGGCGTAGAAAAGACTGAACTGACAGAAGAACAGGTTCAGACATTTAAGGATGCAAGTAAGGACGTATACGATGAGTATGCGAAGACTGTAGACCCAGATATCTATAAATTACTTGGATTAGAGTAACAAAACAAATAACTGGCTGCGGATGCATCTAAGCAATCCGCAGCTTGTTTTCTTGCTTTTGTCCGGAAAGGAGAATCGCATGGATTCGGTAAAGAGAATCATAAATGTTTATAATAATATAGAAAAATGGTTTCTGATTATTATGATGGCGGCTATGATTGTCATTATTTTCGCGCAGGTTGTAACCCGTTATGTTTTGGGAAACTCACTATTCTGGTCTGAAGAACTCGGCAAGTTTCTGTTTGTATGGCTTTCATGGATCGGAGTAAGTGCGGGTATGGTAAACAAGGAACATATCCAGATTACAATTGTGTTGGACGCATTAGCTAGAAGAGGCTTTGTTCGCGGCAAGAAAATAATGGAACTGGTAGGAAATCTGTGCTGGATGTTTACAAGCATCGTTATCCTTGTCTATGGCATGCAGCTGATTCAGTCAAGCATGGAAGCAGGGGTTATTGCTTCAGCAACAGGAATTCCTATGTGGATTATATATTTATGTCTTCCAATCAGTGCAATCGTAGTATGCCTGCGTCTGGTTGGAGTCATATACATTAATATCTGTGAATTAATCAGAGGAGAGGAGGCTGCAGAAAATGACTAGTGTTATAGTAATGTTTGCCTCAATGCTGTTATTAATATTCATTGGAATGCCGATTGGTTATGCCATTGGCTTTTCATCAACAATCACATTTCTGTTCTTTTCGGATATTTCAGTTTCCATCGTTGCACAGAATGCTTTTACAGGATTGAATTCCTTTGTACTTCTGGCAGTACCATTATTCATCTTTGCAGGCGTAATCATGAGTGAAGGCGGCATTGCAAAGCGTCTTGTGGATATTGCAGATGCGATTATCGGATTTGTAACCGGTGGTCTTGGAATTGTTGCGATTCTGACCAGTACATTCTTTGGTGCGATAACAGGTTCGGGAAATGCTACGACTTCGGCAGTTGGATCGCTTTTAATCCCTGCCATGGAAGAAAAAAAGTATGACCGCGTGTTCAGCAGCACCCTGCTTGCGGCGGCGGGCTCTATCGGTATTATCATTCCGCCGAGCATACCGTTTGTCATTTATGGTGTTGTAACAAGCACAAGTATCGGAGATCTGTTTATTGCCGGAATCATTCCCGGTCTTTTGATGGCGCTGGTATTATCCGTCGCGTGTTACTATGTTTCGAAGAAAAACCATTATGGAGGCAGTGACACAAGGCCGCAAGCAAAGAACATAGCGACAGCTTTTAAAAGGGGAATATGGGCGCTGCTTGCCCCGGTTATCATTCTGGGCGGCATCTATACAGGGATATTCACACCAACAGAATCAGCAGTTGTTGCGGTTGTATATTCCATCATCATCGGAGCCTTTGTATATAAGCAGCTGACATGGAAAAAACTGCTGGATGCACTATATACCACTGCAATACTTAATGGTGTTACCAGTTTTATCATGGGCTTTTCGGGCGCCATGTGTAAATTCATTACGGTGGAAAGAATTCCGGACATGGTGGTAAATGCAATATCGAGCTTTACAGACAGTAAACTGGTGGTTTTACTGATTATCAATATTGTCCTGCTGCTGGTTGGAATGGTAATTGACATTATTCCTGCAATCATCATTCTGGCGCCAATCTTCCTGCCACTGGTAGTATCCTTTGGCGTGGATCCGATTCAGTTCGGTGTAATCATGTGTATGAATCTGGGCATCGGATTTGTAACACCACCTTATGGAACCACATTATTTGTTGCTTCCGCGATTTCCGGAGTGCCGGTTGACAGGATGTTCAAATACGCATTCTTCTTCGTTGGCGTACTGGCAATTGCGTTGCTGATTACAACATATGTACCGGTTGCTACGTTGGCATTCTTATAACAATAAAACAGAAGATTCCGAAGGGATATGATTTCCTTCGGAATCTTTTTGATTGCAGTTTAATCTTTTTTCGGATGATATAGGGTGCCGAGGGCCTCTGCAACTGACAGAATCTGATTTTCAATGCCTGATGGAGTATCCCTGTTGATCGGATTACCATCAATGTCCACAGGATACAGTTTACTGAAGACGGTTGGCGCCATCCCGACAAATTTCTTGAATGTCCGATTGAAATGGCTTGGATTTGTGAAGCCGACGCGGTAGCAGATTTTCTGCATATCGATGTCGCTGTATGAAATATATTCACAGGCCTTTCGGATGCGCACATAGTTCAGATAGTCTACGATGGTGATATTGGTATCATTTTTGAAGACAGAGCAAAGATAGTTTCTGTTGTAATCCACATGCTCTGCGATATCGTCCAGGTAGATGTGATCCATATAGTAATGTTCAATGAAATCAATGGCGCTGACTGTAGCGGGGTGAAAACCGGTGGTGTCTATCAGCTCTGAATTCGGTGCGTCATCATCAGTTTTTGTTGTCAGATAGACCAGAAGAGAACTCAACAGACTGTCGGTATTCTGAATATAGTAATCGGTTTTGGAACGTCCATTGCTTACGATGATCGGAATTACGGTATCCAGAAAGCCGTTTCCTGCAAACATTGGATAATCAAGGTCGAGATGAGATATCAGTTCTTCGTCATTAATCTCAAATTTGATTTCATAGGAAATCAATGCATTTTCCTCCACCTTCTGAAGCTCATGGTATGTATCCGGTTTTATCAGGAAGCAGGTTTTCGGAACTGCTTCATATGCCATATTATTAATGATAAAAGTGCCTTTTCCTTCAATGACATAGAAAAGGTGATAATATTCATGCCTATGATTTCGAATTCCCCATCCGACAGGGAATTCTGCTTTTTCTGTCCATAATACACTGGTTCTTTTTTTCATTGACAATGTAACTCACTTTCATTGTTTATTTAAGAGCATTATACAATAAAAGTGAAAATCTGCCAACAAATAAATGCTATTACACAAAACAGGGCGGAAATTCTGAAAATCAGTCGCAGGTGCCATATTGGGGCGGTTGCTGTTGACAACCACTCCGAGATGGTATAAGATGTACAAGTTAATAACTGTTTCAGGGCGAGGTGAAATTCCTCACTGGCGGTACAGTCCGCGAGCCTTCGGGCCGAACCGGTGAAACTCCGGTACCAACGGTATAGTCCGGATGAAAGAAACTGGCTTATTTAGTTTTTTTGTGCGCCCAAAGCAGGGGGCACTTTTTATGTATTTAGAGGTAGCAATGGAAGAGATTATCCGCATTGACAATCTAATATTTGAATTTCCCGGCGATGAAGAGACGCCTCCATATAGAGCCATTGACGATATCTCCCTTCAGATTGAGAAGGGTTCCTTTACGGCAGTGCTTGGAAGGAACGGGTCGGGGAAATCCACCATGGCAAAGACCATGAATGCGCTTCTTCTGCCTACCGAAGGAACGGTCTATGTTAATGGAAAGGATACCTCTGTCCGGGAGAACATCTGGGATGTCCGGCAGACGGCAGGAATGGTATTCCAGAATCCGGATAATCAGCTGGTTTCCAGCATTGTTGAAGATGATGTCGCTTTTGGACCGGAAAATCTCGGTGTGGAAAGCGGCCTGATCCGTGAGAGAGTGGACGATGCACTGGAAGCGGTGGAAATGTATGATCTCAGAAAAAAAGCACCGCACATGCTGTCCGGCGGACAGAAACAGAGAGTTGCCATTGCAGGCGTTGTTGCCATGAGACCGGAATGCATCATTTTTGATGAACCGACGGCCATGCTGGATCCAAGAGGAAGAGCGGAGGTGTTAAGCATCATAAGCAGGCTGCATAAGGCCGGTGTCACCATCATCCTGATTACCCATTTCATGGAAGAGGCGGCCGCAGCAGACAGAGTTGTCATTTTGGACAGCGGACATGTCCTGCTGGACGGAAGCCCGCAGGAGGTATTCAGCGATCCGGACAGAATCAGAAGCTATGGACTGGAACTTCCGGTAGCCTGCGACGTTGCGGACAGGCTTAGAAAAAAAGGAATGGACATTCCAAAGGATGTCATCGATCAAAAGGGACTGGTAGAAGCAATATGTCAATTGAAGTAAAAAACCTTACATATATATATAGCGAAGGACTTCCGCATGAATCGGTAGCCATTGATGACATGTCCTTTGAGATTCCGGATGGCATTATCTGCGGAATTATCGGGCATACAGGCTCCGGAAAGTCTACACTGGTGCAGCACTTGAACGGTCTGCTCCGTCCCAAGTCCGGACAGATTGTCATTGACGGGACGGATATCACGCAGAAGGGCGTTCTGATGCGGGATATCCGGAGGAAAGTCGGACTGGTCTTCCAATATCCGGAATACCAGCTCTTTGAAGAAACGGTATTTAAAGATGTTGCCTTCGGACCGAAGAATCTTTCTCTTTCTGAAGAAGAGATTGCAGACCGGGTGCAGGAAGCCATTGAACTGGTGGGACTGGACTTCGAGGAAATCAGGGACAAGTCTCCATTCGACCTTTCCGGCGGGCAGAAAAGAAGGGTCGCCATTGCAGGCGTAGTTGCCATGAAGCCGGAAGTGCTCATTCTGGATGAGCCTACGGCAGGACTGGACCCTGAGGCGCATAAAGATATCATCGGCATGGTCAATCATATTCATGAACATGAAAAGAACACAACCATCATGGTATCCCACAACATGGAAGATGTTGCAAAGAACTGCGATCTGGTCCTTGTAGTGGACCATGGAAAAATCGTTCTTTCCGGAACGCCAAGAGAAGTATTCTCCCATGCGGAGAAATTGACAGAACTTGGCCTTGCAGTGCCGCCTGCAGCAGACATTCTTCTGGAACTGAAAAGAAAAGGATTGGACATCGATGCCAATGCATTTGATGCAGAGGAAGCGGCAGAATTCATATTAAAAGGATTACATAAATGATCAGAGACATTACTTTGGGGCAGTACTATCCGGGTGAATCCTGGGTACATCGTCTCGATGCCAGAGTAAAAATAATGGCGACACTGGTATTCATTGTGGCGCTGTTCATAGTAGATAATTATCTGGGATTCATCATTCCGGTTGCCGCGCTGGCTGCCGTCATCATCAATTCCAGAGTGCCCATGAATTTCATTGTCAGGGGATTAAAGCCGGTATTTATCATTATCGCCTTTACCTTCCTTCTGAATCTGTTCATGGTCAAGGGAGATGTGATCTGGTCCCTGGGATTCCTGCACATTACAAAGCAGGGCGTCCGCACAGCGGTATTTCTTGGAATCCGTCTGGTGCTTCTGATCATCGGCTCTTCCATGCTGACATTGACCACAAGACCGATTGCATTGACAGACGGCATGGAAAAACTCCTTTCACCGTTTAAGAAAATCGGGCTTCCGGCCCATGAACTGGCCATGATGATGACCATTGCACTGCGATTCATTCCGACTCTGCTGGAGGAAACGGATAAGATCATGAAAGCGCAGCAGGCAAGAGGAGCAGATTTTGAGAGCGGAAGCATCCTGAAGAGAGCAAAGGCGCTCATCCCGATTCTGGTGCCCCTGTTTGTATCGGCATTCCGCATTGCAACAGACCTTGCAATGGCCATGGAAGCAAGATGCTATAGAGGAGATCAGGGAAGAACAAGAATGAACGAAATGAAATTTGCAGGGAGAGATGCAGCAGCAAGCATACTGCTGGTCGTATTCCTTGCAGCAGTAATAGTGGAGGCTATACTTCTTTAATGAGGCAGAGAAACATTAAACATCTGGATGAAAAAATCGAAGCACTGTCCATGTATCTCATACAGAATCCTGAAGAGTTGAAAGGAAGATGGAGGGAATATTACGGCATGGACGGTGAACTGGAAATAGAAATCGGCTCCGGAAAGGGACAGTTCATTGCAACAAAAGCGGCAGCCCATCCGGAAACGGTCTTCGTAGGAATCGAAGGACAGGCAAGTGTCCTTCTGCGGTGCCTGGAAAAAGCAAGAGACCATGAACTTTCCAACCTCAGATTCATGGACTGTTTTGTCAATGACATGAATGACTATTTTGCACCGGGCGAGGTAGACAAAATCTATCTCAACTTCTCCGATCCATGGCCCAAGGAGCGTCATGCAAAGAGAAGATTGACATACAGAGGCAGACTGAAGACATATTTTGATGTTTTAAAGGAAGGCGGCGCGATTGAGTTCAAGACGGATAATGACGACCTGTTCCTGTTTTCCATGGAGGAAATTGAAGACTGCGGCTATGAGGTGCTGGAATTCACCAGAGACCTGCATGCGTCGGATTATGAATCGAAGAATACAAGAACAGAATACGAGGACCGTTTTTCAGAACGAGGAAAGAATATCAACTATGTGAAGCTTAGAAAAGGTTAAACATAGTTTAAAGAAAGCATAAATATCGGTAAAAGCAATATCCCCATGAAAATGGGGATATTTTTATACCCGTTTGTTACAGAATTGTAACGGTTTTGTAACTCCTTGTGGAATATACTATTGATGTATTGTTTTAGGGATTAATCATGTGGCAATGAAAGCATAAAAGAATAAGGAGCCGAGGATATGGAAATAAAAAGTGATGCGTCAATTATCAGACAAACGAGCCAGCAGATGAAGGCACAATGCGGTAATCTGGGGCAGAAGGTGCTTGAATTTGAAGGAGAAACAAATCTGCCGGGCATTCAGTCCCTCTTGTCTCTGTTTGAGGAGAATAATGACATATATTCGGCATACCGCCAGGCTCTGCACGATGATAGCGTTCATGTCCAGACAATTGGAGATGCCTTTGTAAAATTTGATCATACAATCATGAAGTAGGAGGTCTGAAAAGCAGGAATGAATGCAAGTGAAATTATGAAAGAGAAAATGAAAAAACTGGAGCTGGAGCGTGAGCATCTCATCGGCCTGCGGCAAAAAATCAGAAGAGAAGAGCAGAAGATGCAGGATGAAACCGAAGCAGAGCTGAAAAAGCTGGATGAAATGGAGATTCTTCTGGAGCATGACCATGTGTCTGCAGGGGAGCATACGGAGATTATCCGGCAGAAACTGAAGGAATATAACCGCTATGCTGCGGATTGTGAACAGAATGAGTTCCAGCTGTTTGAGAAAAAAATATGGAAGCTGGAAGAGGAGATTGAAAGCATCAGGCGTGAAGAGAAAGGACGATAGCCATCTCTGTACAATGCATGCGAGTGAAAAGAGGTAAAAGACATGGGCTTAATATTGAAGCCGGGTGAAGTGAAAGAAATGGTGGCTACGGCGAAGGAAATTATCGCAGGTTACAGCGAAGAACTGGAAACGGCCGTAGCAAAGATGGGAGATATTACAAGTGAAAGTGCGCTGAACGGACAGGCATATAAAGCTCTGAAGCTTCATATGGCAGACCACGTTTTGGTCGCAAATGGTCTGGTTGCTGCCGGAGATAATTTCAGCAACTCGCTGTCTTCTGTTTCTGATGCTGTAGGTACGGAAGACCTGAACGAAGATACATTGTTACAATGTATTGGTAATGCTAAAGAGGCAATAGAGAAACATGAAGAGCAGATCAGCAGCTATAGAAAGCAACTCTGCGATCCGGTATATGCTGCATCTTTTGGAACGTATGCCTATATGCGTATAGCATGCCTTCAAATGGTAAACATAGCATATAAAGCATATAAAACAGTCATGGAAGGAAAATTAGAGGATCTCCATGCGATTGATGAAACGCTGAACTCTATTGTTCAAGGGATGGAGTTGCTATATAATAGTACAGAACAGGGAGTAGCCAGTCTGAAAAACAGCTGGGATGGAAGCGGCTTTACAATTCCGGACAATGCGGACTGGAGAAAAAAGCTGATGGCAGATATAGACGCATATCTTGAAGCAGCGGAAGAGGAAGAAGATTCTGATGACTGGAATGTTAAGGACCAGGACTATTGGGGAACCGTCCTTTCCGGTCTTGGCATATACGCGTATAATGGTCTTCTGTCCGCCGCTGAAAGCGGAACTGCCGAAGAGATCGCAAAGGGGTTATCTGAATATATCAGATACCATAATCCGCTTCCAGTTCTGCAGGGTGCATCAATCTATAACACTGCTGTAGATATAGTAGATTCGTCAAATGTGCAGAATCTGATGGGAAAAGCTGCAAAAGCAGCCCCGTTCATAGGAACCGCATTAGACTTTGGTGTACAGGTTGCGAGCGGGGAAGATGTTGGTGATGCTGCAGTTAAAGCAGGTGCACATACAGCGATTCAGATTGGGGTGACCGCTGCTGCTACAGCTATCATTGGCGCTACACCGGTTGGATGGGCCGCTGTTGGAGTTTTTGCACTCGGTGTTGTAGCATCGGCGCTGTTTGATAAGATTTATGATGAAACAACATCATAAATAGAAGAGAATAATTTGCTAAAAGCCGGCTGGCTGAAAGGGGAATATGTACATGCCGTCTACGATTTCTTTGATTTTCAGAAGCATACGGTGAATGCTACGATTTTGCAGAAAATGGCTATTAAACGATTGCTTTTGATTGGTTTGAAAAATGACAGGAGGAATTGAATTGGTAAAAATCGGCTGGATGAGGGATGCATATGGTAGTGTTATCAACTACTTCTTTGACTTGGAAAATCACACAGTATATGCAGCGGATTTAGAGGAATATGAGAAAGAGAAAGTCAAACTGTCTCTTGCCATGCAGATGGCAGGAGGCCCGGTTGCATCTCTTTTAACCATTTTGTGCAGGGATAGCGGCATGGTAGGTAATACTTTGACATTTGCGCTCTTTTTACTATTCTGGGTGATTGGGATAGCGACCATCTGTATTTTCACAGAAAAGGAGCAAAAGAAAAAGGAAACTTATGTCAGAGAACATTTTGAAGAAGAAAAATGTTCTGAGGAAAGACTGTCTTCCCTGCTGACTGCAGGAAGAAGGTATAGATATGGCCTCATGGGAGCTACGGCAGTCAGTGTGCTGCTTGCGGCAGCAGGAGTAGCTATTATGCGGACAGACATGATGACGGGAGCAGTCATTTTTTTACTGAGCTCATGTTCAGCAGCAATATGGATTGTCATGCTTAATCCATTCAAGCTGATTCAGATACATGGTTTGATAAAAAAGAAAGATGGTCATGAGAAATCAGATTAAGGGAGGAATAATTATGGAATGGCTTCCAATTGGTTCGGTGGTAAGGCTGAATGATGGCACAAGGAAAGTAATGATTACGAGCCGCACTCCGCTCTTTCAGGAGGGAGATAAGGTTGGATATTATGATTATGGGGCATATCTGTTCCCGGAAGGGCAGATCAGCAAGGACATGTTTTACTTCAATGCGGAGGATATTGCAGAAGTGTTCTTTCACGGGTATCGCGATGAATCAGAAGAACTGATGCAAAAGGTATTGAATGAGCAGAGGAATAAAACTCCATATCTAAGATTGAAAGTGAAAGAAGCATTTTCAGATTAGAAAGGCGAGTACAGATTTTTCGTTCTGTATTATTCAGAAGAAGGGAAAGAAACTCCTGAAAAGCATGCAAATGTAGCTAGAACAGTATTAGTATGGAGATGAAAATGAAAAAGAATATGAAAATCTTATTGATATGCATTGGCTGCATCTTAATCGCTGCAGTTTTGGTCTGGTGTGTTGGGGAGAAAAACAGGGAACCTCTAAATGTCAGTAAAGTAACATATATATGCTACGCTGGGGATATACAGTGCTGCAGCATGTACGTCTTTACATCGGATTGCCATGCGAAGATGTATGATATTCAGTACAGCAGGAATAAAGGATATGACCTGGCCGGTGGAGAGATGCCGCCGGAGGATGAATATACTGTCACAGATTTTAATATATCTGAAGAAGCGTGGAAGGAAATAACTGATGCAGTTACAAAGGCTGATTTCATGCATATGGATGAGGAACTGCCACGTGTGGACGCATTTGATGCACCAAGTTACTATGTGAAGGTTGAGGCAGGGGGCGATGTGCATGTGTCAGGCGGATGTAATGCCGGATTTGGAAAAGACCGCGAAAGCAAGAGGTTTAAGATTGTTCTTGATGCAATTCAAAAGAATTGCATCTGATAGATAAAACACACGAATGGAAATGAATGAATTGATAAAAATCGGTTGGACGAGGGATGCGTATGGTAGTGTTATCAGTTACTTCTTTGACTTGAAAAATCACACAGTATATGCAGCGGAGTTAGAGGAATATGAGACAGACAAGTTGAAACTGTCTCCCGCCATGCAGATGGCAGGAGGTCCAGCTGCATCTCTTCTAACCATTTTGCTCAGGGAACGTGGCATGGCAGGAAACACCTTGACATTTGCACTCTTTTTACTATTTTGGGTGATTGGAATTGCAATCATCTGTATTTTCACAGAAAAGGAACAAAAGAAAAAGGAAACTTATGTCAGAGAACATTTTGAAGAAGAAAAATGTTCTCAGGAAAGACTGTCTTCTCTGCTGATTGCAGGGAGAAGATATAGATATGGCCTCATGGGAGCTGCGGCAGCCAGCGTGATAATAAAAAAGAAACATGAAGTGTAATCATGCAGATGATGACATTATATAGAACATAAGACTCTACTTAGAAACACGGATGGAGAAGGCGGGTTGCTTTTTCTTCCCGTGTTTTGCATATGGGAAAAACTTTTTATATACGAGGCTTAAGATAGAGAATCCAGCAAGAAGATTTTTTTACAGTATTGACACGAATCTGTAACGGTTTTGTAACTCTCTGGGAATATAATGATAATAGAGAATCTGATAGACGATGAGTGATGTATTAGGTGAAGGAAAGGATAACGGATATGAATGGCAGCATAGAAAGCATACGGCATAAGATGGAGCAAATTCATGAATGTCGTACAGCAATACACAGCTTAAGGACTGCGCAGGCTGATTTCGATGGATGTTTAGGAGGGCTGGAGAGGAAAAAGAAAGATCTGGCTGAATATGCGAATATTAAAAGGACCGACATATTTGAAGGGGAAATGGCCGAGTTCTGCAAGGAAAGCATTGATAATACTTTGACAGCTATTGGAGACATTCTTTCATGCGGCAGGGGGCTTTCCGAAGAAGTGGATAATCAGATTCAAATATTAAGGGAGAAAATCAGGGAACTTGAGCATGAGATAATCAACCTGGAAGATTAAATGGTTACATGAAAGAATGAAACGCAGGAGGAAAAATGCAAAAAAAAATCATAGTAGGTGCAGATGAATATAAAGATGCAGAAAAGGCATTGAAAAAAGCAAGTGAGGAGCTGCTCACACAGATAGATGCACATATAACTTCGCTGAAATCACTGGTAAGTGAAGAGGGAGGCTTTTATGTGGAAAGCATAGCTGAAAAAGTATCTCTTCTGGTTGGTGAATTAAATGACATAAGAGATACGCTGAGTGAGAACTTCGACGAGGTGGGAAAAGTGATGAATGCGTATGCGGCATCGATAGAGGATATAGATGCCAGCAGCTAATGTCTGGCGAAAGGGGAATCTTAACATGAATGCGGTAAATATTAATTATGGCGAAGCGGTCAGTACGGCATCGCAAATCGAAAACCAGGCGGAACAAGCTTCTTCTCAAATGGAACAGGCCTGCAACCAGATTATTCAGGAACTGGAGGGATATAAAGGAGAGGAGAAGGACGCTGTGGTAGAAGCAATGGAGCAGATTAGCAAGGCTTCTTCAAAGCTCTGCCAGTCATTAAAAGAACTATCCGGAAGTGTCAGCAGAGCGGTTGAAGAGTTCCAGTCTTTTGATGTGAAAGCAGCAGGAAAGTTTAAGGGGAAAAATAGCATTACAGATTGACTAGACGCAGAACACGGGAAAGAGGATAATTATGAAAAGAGCATGGGATAGCAGATATCTGTCAGAAGAAATTGACGAGATATTAAAAATCTTAGAGAAAACAGTTGAAAAAATTGACGACATGTTAGACGACGCTTTTAACATAAATAATGCATTATGTGATGTGCCAAAGTATGTGAGAAAGGCAGCCATCGGCTCCACATATGATGAGTTTAAGGGAAAAGCATCCGACCTTCATATTGATAAGGAAATCACCAAGTTTAGAAAAATCAGGATGCGTATCATGGAGGCCCTGCCTCAGGCAGATCAGGAATATGCAGAGCAGACGAGAAAACTTGCCAAGGAAATAGAACGTGTGGCAAGAAGCCTGGAAGAACTGAACACTTTCATTTCCGAGACACCGCTGACAGTGGATATCAAAACTTTTAAAAAGAGTTTTCTCATTACGAAGAAAAAAGTGGACAGCATTCTTGCAGACGCAAAGGAGGAACTGAAAAAAATCAGGGCAAATGTAAAGGGCGTCAGAAAGAACTGCCATAGCTACAGTGCGGATCCAGTAAATCTAAGCACCGGAAACTTCATATATGATAAAAATGATCTGGAAGTAGCGGGAGAGCATCCGTTTGTGTTCAGGCGCTTCTATAACTCTGTCAATGCAAGAGAGGGAGCACTGGGAACGGACTGGAGCCATAACTTTGAAGTGAAGCTGGAAGAGGAAGCCGGCGAGAAAATCCTCTATCTGGAGGATGGAAAAGAAGATAGATTTGTGAATGTTGAGAATGGGCAGTATCTCAGTGTATACCAGAGCGATGGTACACTGAAGGCAGTGGATGGAAAGGATGGCATCAGACATCTATATACGACAAGAAATCTTACGGAATATGCATTTGATGAAAAGGGGAAACTGAGAAAGATAAGTCTGGCTGATGGAACAGAGACTACCTTGGTTTATGAAATCCAGGAGTCCGGGGAACATCTAATTAAAGCAGAACGGAATACAGGTAGTTTTTTTGCATTTTCCTATGATGAAAACGGATATCTGAGTGAAGTAAGAGATCATAGCGGAAGAGCAGTAAAATATGTCATTCAGGGTCAGAAATTAAGCAGTGTGAGGAATGTGAACGGACATGAGGTCAGTTATACATATACAGCTTCCGGAAAACTGAAATCGGTAAAGAATGCAAGAAGTATTGTCTCTGTGGTCAATACCTATGATATTGAGGACCGGGTAATTGACCAGAAGTTTCCGGATGGAAGCAGAATGCATTACGAGTATGACGATACCAATCTGACGGTAGCCCTGACGGAGAGAAACGGGCATAGAATTACTTATGTTCATGACAGCAGATTCAGGGACATTAAACATATAGATGATGAGGGCGAGGAGCGATTTGAATATAACTCGATGAATTTGAGGACTCTTTACGTCGATAAGCTTGGAAATGAGACAAAATACGGTTATGACAAATCAGGTAATATGACAAAAATCATAAATCCTCTTGGGGTAAAGACTCTTCTTCAATATACAGAAACAGGAAAGTTGAAAGCGGTCTTCATTGACAATAAGGAAAAACTAAGGAATGAATATAACGAAAATGGGGATCTGAAGGAGACGAAAGATGCTCTTGGAAACAGGCATGTTTTCAGTTATAATGGGAACCATCGCTATCCCGATCAGGTTATCAGACCTGATGGAAGCCGGGTGTCTTTTACTTACGATGAGAGGAATAACATATTAAGCACTAGAGATTCATATGGAGTAGAAATCAGTTATGATTATGACCAACTGAATCGAGTAATAAGAGCTGTTGATGGAAATGGAAATGTTACAGAGTACCGTTATGATTCTGCCAATAACATTACGGGAATACGCAATGCCATCGGGCAGGAGCGCAGCTATGAATATAACGAGAGCGGACTGCTGATCAAGACAGTCGATTTTGACGGAAGCATAACAAGAAGAGAATATAATGAACTGAACAAGGTAAGCAAGACGATAGACGCTCTTGGGCGTGAAACGGAATATCGCTATGATTCCATGTGGAATGTTTCAGAGGAGGTCAGTCCCAAAGGTGCAGTGACCAGATATGTATATGACAGCAACAACCGGCTGAAAAAGGTCACAAAACCGAACCATTCAGAGATAACCTACAGCTATGACAAAACAGGCAATGTCATTGCTGTGACAGATGAAGATGGAAATGTTACAGAACTTATAAGAAATGCGATAGGAAGATTGGAGGAAGTCATTGAGCCTGAAAAAGCAGGAAGTGAGCGTTTTCATATTTTTTATGAGTATGACAATCTTGACAACGTAACGGGAATAAGGGATTCTCTTGGAAATGTTGAGCGATATGAATATGACCTGGAAGGAAATCTCACGGCTAGTACGGATGCTGCCGGAGTCAGGGTAGAGTATACATATACTCCAATGGGAGATCTGGAGACCATTACAGCTCCTGCAGGCACAGTGAAATACAGCTATAGAAAAGCAGGGCAGGCAGATAGGATACTGTATCCTGATGGCCTGTCTGAGAGTTTCACCTATGATAATAATGGGAATCTTCTCACGTATACGGATACATCGGGGTATACTCTTACCTACGCTTATGATGCGCTCGACAGGATCACTACCGTACAGGGGGCAGATGGAGCAAAGAAGACATACTCCTATGATGTGGCCGGCAATGTATCCTCTGTGGAGGATTCGCTAGGGAATAAAACGCAGTATGAGTATTCTCTTACTGGAAGGCTCGTTAAAGTGACAGACGCTCTAGGCAATGAAACGGAGTACGAGTATGACTGCCTGGACCAAATCGCAGCAGTCAGACAGTATGGCGGTGTAGATGCAGAACTTGCATTTGCAGAAAAAATCAATGGTAGAACATGTCGCATCACCAGGTATGAAAGAGATGAGTCAGGTAATATTACAAAGATTATTGATCCTACGGGAAACGAAGAAATCTACAGATATGGAAAGAAAGATGAACTTCTGGAAAAGATAGATAAAGAGGGCTATCTGACGAAATATGGATATACTGCCAAAGGAGATCTGTCACAGATACAGTATGCTGACGGAAGAGAAGTTAAACTTTCCTTCAATCCATTAAGGCAGCTGGAGGAGATTGAAGACTGGCTAGGAATAACAAAGATAGAATATGACCGGGCCGGAAGAACCGTCAAAGTAGTCTATCCGGATGGCAATGAAGTAGGATATGCATATTCTGCAGAGGGAAAACGGACGGCAATCACCTATCCGGATGGCAGAGAAGTAAAATATGACTATGATGAATATTCCAGACTTGCTGCGATTACAGATAGTGGCCGGGCAGTCCGCTATTCCTACGATAATTATGGAAGATTAATGGAAAAATCATATCCGAATGGGACAAGTACAGAGTATAGATACGGCATGGCAGGGCAACTTGAAGAACTGACACATCGAGACAGCGAAGGAGTGCTGGATCACTATCTTCATGAATATGATATGGCAGGAAACAGGATACAGACAATAAAGGAAAGAAGAGGGCTGAAAGAGGAAAGTGGAACCTACTTCTATGGCTATGACAGACTGGGAAGACTGGCAAGTGTCAATAAGGATGGACAGCTTCTTAGATCATACATTTATGATTCCTTCGGAAACAGAACGAGTATGATTGACAGAGAAAAAGGCCTTCATGCAACCTATGCCTATAATGAACTGAATCAGCTGGTGAGCAGGAAAGACAGAACGGGTGCAAATCTGACAGAGTATACATATACCTACGATAAAAGAGGTAATCTCAGCCGGATTTTTGAAGGAGGAAAAGTCAGAAACAGCTATATATATGGTGCATCCGACAGACTGGAGCAGACAAGTAACATGGAGGGTGTTACAGCAAGGTATAGCTATAACGGCCTGGGATACAGGGTCGGAAAGGACATTGGCCGTGTAACGGGAAGACCTTCTGCTGGGTTAGAAGAACCATTGAATCCGGAGAGCAGAATAAAATATGTCATAGATATGACCAAAGAGTATCATAACCTGCTTCAGTACGAAGAAACCGGAGTAGAAAACAGGAAGCAGACCTACTTGTGGGACAGCAACGTAATATGCATGGATGATGCAGGAAGAGCATCCTACTATATGCTGGATGAGTTGGGCAGTCCTGTTCGGCTGACCGGAGAAGATGGAAATATTGAAGAAGTCTATGGTTATGACGAATTTGGACAAGATCTCCATGGTAATTCCTTCAGGTCGCAGGTTGTGGGATATACAGGATATCAGTATGATGCGGTTTCAGATACATATTTCGCACAGGCGAGAGAATATGTACCGGAGCTGGCAAGATTCGGCGGCAGGGATGTAATCAAAGGAAGCCCGGAAGTTCCAATGTCACTGAATGAATACATATACTGCATGAACCGTCCTACCATACTTGTTGACCTGAACGGGAAAAAGGGGCAGTACTATGCATACTACATGATAGATGAACAAGGTGCATATCAAGCAGGACATGCAGCCTTGCTTCTTCAGAAACCGGACGGAACAGGTGAATATTACTCTTTTGAAGCCGCACCTGGGTATGATGCGATACAAGTTATAATGGGGGAAGACCAGAAAGGAAAAGTCTTTGGAGGAACAGAACTGACTCCGGAGCAGGTGCAAGGAATTCTAAATGGAGAAAAGGTGACAAATGGAAAGGAAGTATTAGTGGAACGAAGAAGGTATGACAAAGGGGTAAGAATACCGATTACAGGGAGTGAATACCAGAAGATGAAAGATAGAGGCGATAAACTTACTGATAAGCCTCAAGCCTATAATCTGTATGACAACAACTGCAGCATGAAAGTGCAGGATATCTTGTCCAGTGGCAATCACAAATATGTTTTCGGGCCAACAGGACGAGGCTGCTGGAGCTATAATCCAAATGCTGAGGGGATACAGAATATTATTAACGATGGAACGATACCGAGAGTGACATATTCTTTGGGAGAAGAGAAAGCGGAGCAATACGGATGGGAGTCCGGTGATTTGTACGATTTTGCAGAGTTATGTTTCTGTGATTAGAGAGGAGTCTAAGCATGAAAAAGAGGCATGCTGCATTTGCAGCCGTTATTCTTGCCATCCTGGCAATGACACTGGCAGGATGCCAGTCCGATGAGGAGAAGGACATACCGGAAGAGGACAGAATGCAAATGGAAAAGGATGAGCCTGCTGCAAAAACACTGGCAAAGGAGTGGATTCAGGACAAATACGGCATCCAGGGAGAAATCACGAAGGTAGAGCCTGTTCTGAAGCAGGATGAAGACATCTTTGCGTTTACATGGCACTATTACCGTGAGAATGTTGTTTCAATGAATTATGAAGGAAAAGAATTCCATGTGCTGACAAGATTGTCAGATCCGCCGGATGCATTTGACGATTATCAGTATGAGGAATATGTTTCTGACCTGAAGGAACGCATCAGGTCAGAAATACCGGAAAAAGGGCTAAGGAACATAGAGATTAATTTAATGGGCTATAACGACATTACAGGAATGCTTGACGGGAAATATGAAAAAGGGGATTTCAGAACGCCGATTCCCCATGACGATGAAGGGGGAGACGAGCTGGTGATAAGGATCGCCTATATCAATGCGGATTTTGATCTGAAGGAACGCATCGAAAGAATGGCCCTGAAGGAATTTTCGGATTGCAATGCATGGATATGTACAGATAATTATGAAGATGAAGAATCCTATGGAAAGCAGAAAGAACTATATGACGAAGGAAGAGGCGGTGGAGGAGAATATTACATAAAGCAGTACATTTTTTCTCATGATACATTTAAAAAAGACGATGAGTTTTCGAGCTACTATGCAGACTAGGCTGCATAAAGAGGGGAACCTGCCCCCAAATAGGGATACTTTAACGAACCTTGAGGGGTATTTACTTAATTGGGGTAACAAGAGGAGGCTTAATATGAAAAAGAGACATGCTGCATTGGCAGCCGTTATTCTTGCCATTCTGGCAATGGCACTGGCAGGATGCCAGTCCGATGAGGAGAAAGACATACCGGAAGAGGACAGAATGCAAATGGAAGAGGATGAGCCTGCTGCAAAGGCACTGGCAAAGGAGTGGATTCAGGACAAATACGGCATCCAGGGAGAAATCACGAAGGTAGAGCCTGTCCTGAAGCAGGATGAAGACATCTTTGAGTTTACATGGCACTATTACCGTCAGAATGTTGTTACAATGAATTTTGAAGGAAAAGAATTCCATGTGCTGACAAGATTGTCAGATCCGCCGGATGCATTTGACGATTATCAGTATGAGGAATATGTTTCTGATCTGAAGGAACGCATCAGGTCAGAAATACCGGAAAAAGGGCTAAGGAACATAGAGATCACTGTAAAGAACGATAACGACATTACAGGAATGCTTGACGGGAAATATGAAAAAGGGGATTTCAGAACGCCGATTCCCCATGGCGATGAAGAGAGAGACAAACTGGTGATAGATATCGCCTATATCAATGCGGATTTTGATCTGAAGGAACGCATCGAAAGAATGGCCCTGAAGGAATTTTCGGATTGCAGGGTATCGATATATACAGATAATTATGAAGATGAAGAATCCTATGGAAAGCAGAAAGAACTATATGACGAAGGAAGAGGCGGTGAAGGAGAATATTACATAACGCAGTACATTTTTTCTCATGATACATTTAAAAAAGATGATGAGTTTTCGAGCTACTATGCAGACTAGACTGCCGGAGATGAGGCGGAAGCAAGAGGCGTGAATTTGAATATTCTCTGATTGAGGAAGAGGGAAACCTTGATAATCCGCGGATCAAAGTGTGACTGCAACAGTTTTGCGACGGATGAAAAACATGCTCCGTAGCAGGAAGTGGCAGTTTATGAATTCAAATGCTTCCATTTGAGTCCATATGCTCCTCGCACAAAGCGGGGAGCAATTTTTTGTGTCCGCATACATTTTTCTGACCCCTTTACCTTGCTAAAGGATTCCGGCTGGGATATAATATAAGGCAAATGCATTGAATAAAAAACATATAGGAGGAAAGATATGTCAGAATATATCATGGCGCAGGCCAACGGTAGAAAAATACCAAAAGAAGATAAGATTTTCGGAATCAGCACACGTGCAAAAAAGATGATTGCGGAAGTCGGAAAGGAAAATGTAGTCAATGCAACCATCGGTGCATTGCTGGACGATCAGGGAGATCTCATCGTATTATCCTCAGTGACGGATGCCATCATGCAGCTGCAGCCGAGAGATTTTGCAGAATATGCACCAATCGGCGGCATTCCTGAATTCAGAGATGCCATTCAGAAGGCAGCGTTTGGAAATTTCAAGCCTTCCTGCCATACCTATGCAGTAGCAACACCGGGAGGAACAGGATCCATCAGAAATACAGTGGCAAACTATTCCCAGTATGGAGATAAGATTCTTACATCCGACTGGTACTGGGCACCATATAATTCCATTGCGCAGGAGCAGGGCAGAAAACTGGAAACCTATGAGCTGATGAACAGCGAAGGAAAATTCAATATCGAGAGTTTCTCCTCCAAGGTTTCAGAGATCCTGAAAGAGCAGGACCAGCTGGTCATCCTTCTCAATACACCGGCACACAATCCGACCGGATATTCCCTGACAGATGAAGACTGGGACGCTGTTCTGGATGTATTAAAGGTACAGGCAGAAGCAGGCAGAAACATTACACTGTTTGTGGACGTGGCATATATCGATTTTGCAGGAGATGAAGATCAGTACAGAAGCTTTCTTCCAAAACTGGAGAACCTTCCGGACGGACTTCTTCCGATTCTTGGATATTCCACATCCAAGACATTCACACTTTACGGCATGAGATGCGGTGCCATGATTTGCATGGCAAAGACGCAGGAGATTGCAGATGAATTCAAGAAAGTCTGTGAATTCTCAGCAAGAGCATCCTGGTCCAACTGCACAAGAGCATCGCAGAAGGTCATCGCAAACATCTATGATGATCCGCAGCTTCTGGCAAGGGTCAATGAAGAAAGAAAGATGTACAGAGACATGCTCAATGCCAGAGGAAAAGCATTTGAAGAGGCAGCATTAGAGGCAGGGCTTGAAATTGTGCCATTTGATTCGGGATTCTTCGCATCCATTCCTTGTCCGAATCCGGACGAAGTGTCTAAAAAGCTGGAAGCAGAGGGCCTGTTCATCGTGCCGCTGGCAAAGGGACTGAGAGTTTCCGTAGCATCTGTATCAGAAGAGAAATGTAGAGAAATACCAGCAAAGGTAAAGGCTGCAATGAAATAGAGGAAAGAGGTAGAACATGTTTCAGACGGTTAAAGAGATTAGAAGTTATTGCGAAGAAAATGATGTGAAAATGATCGATTTTAAGATGATCGACCTGGACGGAAGATGGAGACATCTAGCCATTCCATGGCAGAGATTTACAGAGGATACTATGAAGTACGGCATCGGATTTGACGGCTCCAACTATGGGTATGCGCCGGTAGAGAAATCTGACATGGTATTCATTCCGGATCTTTCCACAGCAGTAGAAGATCCGTTCACTGAAGTAAAGACCATCTCCATGATGGGTGATGTCATGATTATCCAGGAAAAAGGAGAGAACATCCCGTTTGATCAGTATCCGAGAAATATTGCAGCGGCAGCAGAAGCATACATGAAGAAGGAAGGCATTGCAGATGAGATGATCATTGGGCCGGAATTTGAATTCTATATCTTTGATTCCGTACAGTATAATACAAGCACAAGAGGCGCAGGATTTGAAGTGGACAATATCTATGCAGAATGGAATTCCGGAAAAGAATGGAACAACAATGCATACCAGGTGCCTGTAAAAGGCGGATACCATGTGGATATTCCGCATGATGTGACTTATGACCTGAGGAGCAGAATCTGTCTTCTGATGGAAGAATGGGGCGTTCCTGTAAAGTATCATCATCATGAGGTAGGCGGCCCGGGACAGGTGGAAATCGAAGTGGAACTTGGACCGATGGCTGAAATGGCAGACCGCACCATGATTACCAAATATATCATCAAGAACATGGCAGCGATGGATGGAAAGACAGCAACGCTGATGCCAAAGCCAATATATAACGAGGCCGGCTCCGGACTTCATGTCCACATGCATCTGTTCAAGGATGGAAAGCCTCTGTTCTATGATGAAAACGGATATTCACAGCTTTCCAAGACGGCCATGAATTTCATGGGAGGACTGCTGAAGCATGCAGCATCTCTTTGCGCACTGACAGACCCATCTACCAATTCCTACAAGAGACTGGTTCCGGGCTTTGAAGCACCGGTAACCATTGGATTTGCAACAGCAAACAGAAGCTCTGTCATCCGTATTCCAGCCTATGCAAAAGCACCGGAAAACAAAAGATTTGAGCTTAGGAATCCGGATGGAACATGCAATCCATATTTTGCTTATGCAGCGATTCTGATGGCAGGAATTGACGGAATCAAAAATGAAATCGATCCTGTTGCAGAAGGCTGGGGACCATATGATTTCAATCTGTTCGATCTGACAGATGAAGAAAAGAAAAGGATTCAGGGACTTCCAAAGAATCTTCATGAAGCGCTCGACGCACTGGAAGAAGACCATGACTACCTGACAGCATCCGGCGTATTTCCGGAAAGACTTCTGGAGGTATGGGTGGCAAAGAAGAGAGCGGAAGCATCATACATTGATTCCATTCCGTCATCTGCAGAATATGAAAAATACTACGACCTTTAAAAAAGCAAAGAACTCCTTCGGGACAATGTCATTAAGTTAAGAACATGACGATAAAGATCTCATACTAAAAAATAGTATGGGGTCTTTTTTTATTTTTTCAGAAGAAGGGGCGCCGGTTCCAAAGGCGTCCGGCTCAAAGAAAAGCTCCAAACCTAATATATAGACTACCATAATTCAGATGAAATTGGTAGTATGAAGGCCATATTTATATATGGTCTATTTGGCTTGCGTAAAAACAAATAAA
>JAZRWY010000080.1:0-4631 GCA_045599945.1 Anaerovoracaceae bacterium
CGACTACAAGCTCATCTGCAATGCGGGCCGCACGCAGAATCGTATCAAGATGTCCATTTGTCAGAGGATCAAAGGATCCTGCATATAAAGCTTTTTTTGACATGTCTACCTCCATCCATATACGACAATATATTATCACCGGAAATGGAGAATATCAATATGAATTCTCATCTCTGTAAAGGCTCACGCCTATTTTTCCGTATTTTTTACTCTTCACCTTTGAAAACCTTCCGACTGTCTGCGGAAATTCCTCATGAATGTCATGTTCGCATAAGATTACGGCATCCTCGGAAAGAAGATCCTTTTCGATGGCAAGATGGATGGCATCCAGATAGAGTCCTTCTCTGTATGGAGGATCCAGCAGCAGGATGTCACATTTTTCATTGATTCTGTCCAGCGCTTTTTCATATCCGCCTGCAATGATGACAGAACGGTCTTCGGCTCTGCAGGCATGAATGTTTTCTTTGATCAATTGCAGGCTGTCTCTGGAATTATCGCAGAAATAGCACTTTCCGGCGCCTCTTGAAAGGCCCTCAAGCCCCAGCCCTCCGGTTCCTGCAAACAGATCAATGATGACAGCTCCATATATGTCATTCATCAGCATGGAAAAAATCGCTTCCCGCACTTTTCCTGTGGTAGGCCTTACCCTTTCATCCATGGGTGCATGTAAATTTCTTCCTTTGAATTCTCCGGCTACGATTCTCATATGTTCAGTGTAAATTCCTCTCCAAACTGACCCATCAGTTTTTCTTTTAATGCTGTATGTTCTTCCGATGACAGTTCCGGATCCTTCATGAGAATCTCCTTTGCCACCTGATTTGCTCTATTTAATATTTTCACATGCTTTCCGATATCCGCCATCTTAAAATCCGGAAGTCCGTGCTGTCTTGTTCCAAAAATCTCACCAGGACCTCGCAGCTTCAGATCTTCTTCTGCAATGAAGAAACCGTCATTGGATGATTCCATGATGGCTGCCCGCTGGCGGCTGATCTCCCCGCCTCCTTCTGTAATGAGATAGCAATAGGACTGATGCCTTCCCCTCCCGACTCTTCCTCTCAGCTGATGGAGCTGGGCAAGACCGAATCTTTCAGCATTTTCGATAATCATGACCGTAGCATTGGGAACATTGATTCCTACTTCTATTACAACAGTAGATACCAGAAGATCAATCTTCTTTTCTTTGAACTTTAGCATGATGGCGTCTTTTTCTTCCTGCTTCATGGATCCGTGAAGCATGGCTACGGCGTGTCCTTTGAATCTATTTTTCAGTTCCTCATAGACCTGATTGACAGATTTTGCCTCTATGGCCTCTGATTCATCAATGAGAGGTGTGACAACATAGACCTGCCTTCCTGCGTTCATTTCCTTTTCTGCATGTTCATAGAATCTTTTCCTGTCGCTTTTACCGCCGGCGAAGGTCCGGATTTCCTTTCTTCCTGCAGGAAGCTCATCAATGACCGAGACATCCAGATCTCCATAGAGAACTACGGCAAGGGTTCTTGGTATCGGAGTTGCCGTCATGACCAGCCTATCGGGATGTTTCCCTTTCTTTGCAAGGAGCGTCCGCTGCTCCACGCCAAACCGGTGCTGTTCGTCGGTTATGACAAGTCCAAGGTTGGAAAAACGAACGTCCGGCTGGATTACAGCATGGGTACCGATCAGAATGTCGATGGAACCGTCCTCTATGCCCTGCAGTACTTCCCGTCTCTTTGCAGTACTTCCCTTTCCGCCAAGAAATCCGACATGGATGCCAAAGGGGCGAAATCTCTCTTTTAAGCCTTCAAAGTGCTGCTTGGCAAGGATTTCCGTCGGAGCCATCATAACCGCCTGATAACCGGATTTTACTGCCTTATACAGTGCGATTTCAGCAACAGCAGTCTTTCCTGAGCCAACATCACCCTGGAGGAGACGATTCATGACACCGTCAGATTCCATGTCTTCCATGATTTCTTCCACTGCGCGCTGCTGTGCTTTTGTCAAAGGAAATGCCATGGAATCGATATACTCTCCTTCATCCACCGATGCGGAGAACATGATTCCCCGGCTTTCGCTGGTCAGCCTGCCTTTGACACGGAAGATGCCAAGCTGCATCAGAAGGAATTCATCAAAAATAAGGCGGTATCTGGCTTCCTTCAGTCTCTGGCGCTCAGTTGGAAAATGAACATTTCGTATGGCATATTCCAGATCGCAGAGATTATTCTCTCTGCGGATTTCTTCCGGAAGATAGTCATGAAAGGTTTCCATCTGTTCAAGAAGCGTCCACTGCCATTTGCGCATTTCATTCTGCGTCAGCCCTTCGGTCAGTGGATAGATGGGAAGAATCCCATGAAAATTCTGTTCCGAAGCCAGCGTATATTCCGGATGCACCATGACCTTTCTTCCCTTCCATTCACTTACCTTGCCATAAAACTCGTATTCATATCCTCTCTTTATGGTCTTTAAAAGAAAACCGGCATGAAAAAAGAGCGCCTCCATCCTTCCGGTTTCATCTTCCAGAATCAGACGCACATTGCCCTTATACATGTTTGTATTCACAACTCTTGCACGGATGAGACAAGGCCGGTCAGCTGCCGCATCTGCAACGGATGTAACCGTTCTCCGGTCCTGGTAGGTTCTGGGATAGAGACAGGACAGATCCTGGACTTCATATATGCCGAGTTTTTTAAGTCGCTCGGCTTTTTTGGGACCGATGCCTTTCAGTTCCGTAATTTTTGAATGATATTCCATTAAAGCATGACCTCAATGTTTCTCTTTGCAATCTGCTGCCCCGATTCGACGCCCGTCACAGTGATTTTCAGCTGAGAAGGAATTTCGCCGAATGCTTCAACAATGCGCAGCTTTACATAGCTTAATATGTCATTGGTAACCGCATTGATGCTTGTACCAAAACTGATGATGACATAGATGTCCACACACAGTTTTTCATCCTCAAACCATACATCGATATTGGATGTATCGTCATTTCCCCAGAACTGAAATCTGTTGTTTGCATTTGCCAGCCAGACTCTGCCGCCAAACTGGTCAACAGCATCGTAGACCATGTCATCGATGATATTTTTATCGAAAGATATTTTTCCTAAATCTGTATGTACTTCTTTTAACATGTTCTTATCCTTTCGAACACCATTATATCTTATTCCTGTAGATTAGAAAACAAAAAAATAAAAGGCAGATCCAGGATCTGCCCGATAATTCATATTATGCTCTGTTAACAAGACCGTTTCTCATGCATCTTGTGCAGACATTTGCTCTTCTAACTGTTCCGTTTTCGTCTACTACTCTTACGGACTGAATGTTAGCATTCCATTTTCTTCTGGTATGTCTCATGGAGTGAGATACCTTATTTCCTGATACCTGGCCCTTGCCACAGATTTCACATTTTCTTGACATTTTAATTCCTCCGTTATTTAAAGCATTTCGCAAAATTTCTCATATGTGCTGCAGCCGGTTCCCTGCCAGTTCTCAACTTCTGACATGAGCTTACGGACTTACTATCAGCAAACGCAACATTGATATTTTATCATCCGAATGTTGTAATTGCAAGCACTTTTTTAAGAAAAGAGAAAATAAATGGGAGATTCCCAGCAGATCACGGATGACACCATCCGCATGGGACATATCCTCTGTTCAGAAGAGCTCCTCTGGTACCCGTATAATTTTCTCTATTGTCTGCTGAAATGTCTTTGACTCCCTTGCAGTCCGGGCGGTGGAATTTTTTCGAGGAAGTGTTCAGGACATAGGAATGCTCCTCCTGCCCTGTCATGGATTCCTCCCAGTTATCTCCATTGGAATAATCAATGACAACGCCGGGCTGAATGTTATATGCATAGACATTGAACATGATACCTTTTCCGTAATCCTCTACGGATTCTGCTTCCATGTGAACACCGGAGGCAATCAGATTGTTTCCGTCAAAAACAGGTGTCACACGATACAGCACATGATTGTGGGTCCTGCGGATGTAGGATGCCACCCGGTTTTCAAAGGGCAGCATTCCTTTGACATTCATATATCTGGTGCCGGTAATCAGATTCTTTTCATTGTCATTTTCGCCGGTCAGCTGGTATCCAATCAGATGACAGCGGTTGTAGAGCGTGCGGTCATCAATGAAATCATATTCGCAGATCTGCCATCCGGTTGGTTTAATGTCATGGATTTCTCCTCTTTCTTCGGTCGGCATGAGATCTTCTCCAATGCACGCCATGCAGGATGTGCATCGCCCAAGTGCATCAAGCTCCCCGTAGGTTTCATAGGATTCTGTTGTAAATTCACTTTTTTCAAACTCCGGTACGCCGTCATTCATGACCTTGTATGATTCGGTGACGCCTGTATTCTGAAGACTTTTTTCATCAGAAGGCGAAAGATTCACAGATTCACACCCGCAAAGCAGAAGGCAGAAGATCAGAAATATGGCTGTGCATGTCTTTTTCATCATTTCATATACTGCTCTGCCAGAACAAGAATTCCCTCTTCTCTGGTCCTGTTCATGTCAATGATTCTCTGATTCTGGCTTCCACGGAATTTCAGAGTGAGATCTCTACGTTCCTTTTCATATTTTCCGTCAATGAGAAGATCTGTCATTTTCAGCAGATTCATGACATTCTGATCATTCATGTCGAGAAGCTGTTCAT
>JAZRWY010000081.1:0-4400 GCA_045599945.1 Anaerovoracaceae bacterium
CTCTGTAGGACTTTGAAATGTATACGTGCTCTGCATTCTTTGTCTTGGATAATGTAACTCTCATGATATGTACCTCCACTGATATTATACCATAAATACTACACAAATGCTACAAATATTTGAACAAAATTTGACAAAAAACACAGGCATTTCAAGGCCTGCAGCGATTTTTCCTCTATTTAACTGTCAAACTCCCGAGCCTTCCAATCTGAATTAACATGTCAGAAAATACAGACAAAAGATTTTCTTTTGCGGAATTGTATTGTATAATGAAAACATGGATAACAATAGTATCGAAAGGAGAACAAAATGAAGAAATTAATGAAGAAGTGCGCGCTAGCAGCCCTCATTTTCTGCATGGGAGCATTTGTGCTTTGCGGATGCGGAGACAGTTTTGATCCGGCTGCATATGTCAAAGATGCACTAACCATCCTGACAACAGGAGAAACTGTAGCAGACAGCCAGATTTCCGAAGATGAACAGAAGGAATTCCTAGAAGAGTATGATGAAATGCTGAATGATGCGGCAGAGGAAATTTCCAATACATTGGGCGTTGACTCTGTAGACCAGTCCAAGGAAGTGCTCCAGGCAATCATTTCTACCATAAAGTATGAAGTGAATGAAGAATTCAAGGATGAGGGAGACGGAAAGTATGCTGTAGACATTACCGTATATCCTCAGATTTTCACAGAAAAGGTTGAAAAGTATTGCAGCGGCGAGCTGACAGAAAAGTTTACCAAAAAGGCAGGCGAATATTCCTCCATGGATGCTCTTCAGAAGGACATGATGAAGGATGTATTGGCATACATGAAGGAAATTGCTGCTGCGCCGGAATATGGTGATGGTGTTACGAAGACCATCCATGTAACAAACGCTGACGGAAAGGTTGAAGTCGATGAGGATGAAATGGAAGCCCTCATGACAAATGCATATAAATAAAGGCAGCTGAAATGTGTGGGACAGAACTCTTATTGGGTTCTGTTCTTTTTTGAAAAGATTTTTTGAATCTGAAGATAATATTTCTGCAATTGGTTGTATAATGGTAGAGTAACATCAAGGAATAAGAGGATTTATATCTATGGTTATAATGAATGAGACAGGGAAACTGTCCAACGATACAATTGCAAAATGGGTGGATGAAGCCGTGGAGGCATACGGAAAGGCTGCCGGAAAAAGAGCAGACTTTGAAACAGGCGTGCAGCTTTCCGTAGAAGAGATGCTTCTTAGGATCAGAGATCTTTATGGTGAGGAGAAGCAGTGCAGAATCATCGGAAGAAACAGTCACGGAAACATCCGGTTTGAATTCAGATACCGGGGAGAACAGAAGGACCCGTTTGAAATACCGGAAGATGAACTTCTGGCATATGACCTTTTGGCAAAACTGGAGATCAATCCGAGATACAAGCATTCCGAACGGCAGGACATGAATACCATTATCATGCCGATGAAGACAAAACCGATCAAGAACAGAATGCTGATTCTGATGCTTCTGGCGCTGGTATGTGCCATTGCAGTCAGATTTGCCATCGGCGGCATTTCTGAAGATGCGGTTCAATATCTTTATGAAAACCTGACTCAGCCGATTTTCAAAAAAATGATCGCATGCATCACCACTTTGGCTACGCCGCTGGTATTCATTGCGGTAGTGACCGGGATTACCGGTCTTGGAGATGCTGCATCTTTTGGGAAAATAGGGTCAAAAGTCATAAAAGGCATGGGACTTACATATCTCATAGCCGCGCTGCTCTTTGTCATTGCAGCCTTTGCCTATCCGCCTGCATCTGCTGCAAATGCAGAAGAAGGAAGTGTACTGGGGCAGATTATCCAGCTGGTGCTGGACATCATTCCGGACAACCTGCTTCAGCCGTTTACGATAGACAATGACCTTCAGGTCATCACCATTGCCATCTTCGTGGGAGTCATCATGCTGATGTTGGGAAATGAGATGAGCAAAATCAATGCGCTGCTGGAGGAGTGTTCCAAACTGGTAAACAAAATGATGGCAGTATTCTGCAACCTTCTGCCGCTCATCGTATTTCTTGGAATATATAATCTGCTGTGTACATGCGATCCAAAGCAGTTTGTATCCATGGGAAAGGCATTTCTGCTGTTCATCGTCATGTGTTCGGTTCTCATGGCAGTCACCATTCTGCGTACCTGCATCATGACAAGGGTGCCGTTTGGGATTCTGTTCAAAAAGATGATGCCGACATTGATGATCAATCTTGCGACCAGCTCCCAGGTGGCAGCTATTCCGGAGAACATGAAATGCTGCAAGGAGAAATTTGGCATAGACAGCAAACTGGTGGACTTTGCTCTGCCGCTTGCCATTGTGGTATTCATGCCGTGCGGTGCAATCTTCATTGGTGTATCCGGAGCCTTTCTTGCAGACTTTTCCGGCACAGGGCTGCCGGTAGATGCATTCATTAAGCTGGTGGTAGTATCGGTAATTCTGGCAATTGCAGCACCGCCGATTCCGGGCTCTGCTTTTGCAGTACTGCCGATTCTCTTCACGGCATGCGGCATTCCGCAGGAGGTATATCCGCTTGCTGTAGTGCTTGGAACCATTCTCGGATATGTGCTTCCGGCACTCAATGGTATGCTGCTTCAGATGCAGATCCTGATAACCGCATGGAAAATGGATCTTCTGGATAAGGACGCGCTGCGTGCAGAATGGAAAGAATGAAGATGAACCAGAAAGTGAGAGACCTCATACTGGAAGCAGATGAGGAAATGAAAAAAATAGGGTTCTTTGAGCATGGAATTGCACATGCCACCTATGTGGCGGAGACGACAAGGGACATTCTGGATGCGGCAGGACATGAAACGCTTGCTGCGCTGGGTTATGAAGCCGGCATCCTCCACGATATCGGAAACGTATTTGGAAGACAGGACCATCATATTTCCGGAGGGCTTCTGTCCAGAAGCGTGCTCAGAGACATGGGATATGGAGAAGAGGAGATCCGCCTGATCTCTGAAGCCATTGTGAATCACATCTTTCCTCTTTATGAGGAAACATCGCCCATGGCTTCTGCGATTCTCATTGCAGATAAGACGGATCTGAGGGAAAGCAGAACGAGAGTCATCCGGAACGGACTCAACAAAAACATCCTCCGATCGGAACTGGAAATCGACCGGGAGAAAAAAGAACTCACATACAAGGTATATTTCAGAGATGCAGTTCTGACAGAGGAGTACGAAACAATATACGGAAAGAAGACAAGAATGTGCGAACAGGAGGCAAAGAGACTGGGCTTTCGGTTTGTGCATCAGCTGTTATTGGATGGAGAATCATCATGATCGATAAAATCGGCGGAATCATTGTAAAAGACCGGAAACTTCTGGTTGTACAGAAGAAAACGGAAGACCAAAGAAAGGAATATATCATTCCGGGCGGCAAAAGAGAAGGAAATGAAACGGATCTTGAGACCCTGGCCAGAGAATTAAAAGAAGAACTTCAGGTGGAGCTCGTGCGGGCAGAGCATCTGGGAGGATATGAGGACATTGCTGTCTTTGAAAATGTTCCCATCCATATTGAAGCCTATCTGGCAGAGATTAAAGGGGAACCGGTCTGTGACAGTGAAATCAGGAGCCTGTCCTGGATTGACAGGGAATATATGAAGAAAGGCATTGAAGTCGGTAGCATTCTGGGAAGGTTTATCATTCCGGAACTCATGCGGCGGGGGAAGATGTAATGGACAGATTAAAGGAGGCCATTGCAGCGCTGAAGCAAGAGATTAGCAAAGAGAACCTGGATGCGGTTCTGGATCTTCTGATGGAGGCATCTGTATGGGTTCCGTGCGTTCTTGTTCTTTATGAGCAGAAGGGGCTGGAGGAAGAAGAGATCATTACAGGAGCAGAGTTTTCGGACAGCGAAGGAAGAAAACTCAGACCGGAACTGATGACAGGAGGCGAAGAGCTATATCTTCCGGCATTTACCTCGCAGGAGGAGATGGGAGATTACGGCAGGGTGAGAATCGGCGTGCAAAAGTCTGTTTTCGAGGTGATTGATCTTGCAGAGCAGACGGAAAAGCAGCTGAAAGGAATCGTCATCAATCCGTTTTCTGAGGTATTCATCCTGGATGGACAGATGCTGGATGCGCTGCTTCTGGCAGCAGAAAAAGAAAATATGAAGTCATGAGAAGACAGAATTTCGCGGATTCTGTCTTTTTTCTGCGCAGAATCTGCGATAAAAAGAAGCAAAACAAGGCAAACCTTGCGATGTACGGAAAACGGCCTGAGGTGTAGACTGTAGATACATGGTAGTGTCAAATAGGTTATGAAAACACCGGGCAAAGAAAAATGCCCTGAATTGTACTTTGAATAGTAAATAGTAGAGCTTTCAGAGCGGAGCTGCCACCCTTGACAGCGCACCGGGTCAATGCTGAACAGGCCTCACC
>JAZRWY010000082.1:0-9545 GCA_045599945.1 Anaerovoracaceae bacterium
ATGAAAAGAACAATTCCAACAATCTGGAAAAAGAAACTGATCAGAAACCACAGCCACAGGAGACTTTCATCTTCCGTCTGTGCTGTGAGAATCTGCCTTTTTTTCTGTGCAAATTCTTCTTCTGTAATGATTCCTTCATCCAGCAGTTCCTTATACTGGCGGAGCTGCTCTGCCTGCCTGTCCGCCTTTTGTTCTTTGGACTTCCTGGCAATCCGCAGCGAAAGATTAATCACTGCGCCGATAAATCCTAGGATTACGATAATAAATATGATGGACATGACTGTCTGTTGATCCATTTATCGACCCTCCACATACACTTCTATCAAAGGAAACTGAAAAATCCAACCAATGCCGTCAATATGATGCCGATGACAGTGATGGCGATGGGAATCAGCGCACCGATCAGGCAATATTTTGCCGTTTTCGGTTTTTCTTCTCTCCAGATGATGAAAAGAACAATTCCAACAATCTGGAAAAAGAAACTGATCAGAAACCACAGCCACAGAAGACTTTCATCATCTGCTACTCTGTTGATGGTTCCATCAATTGTGGAGCTGTACTCCTTTTCCCCCAGGATCTGTCTCTTTTTCTGCTCAAACTCTTCCGCTGTAATGATTCCTTCATCCAGCAGTTCCTTGTACTGCCGGAGCTGCTCTGCCTGATTCATAGTTTCCTCTCCTTTCGCTTCAAACCCATGCTATATTTCACTTTTTTTCTCTCCGTCAATGCTCACGCTCTGCTGCACCGCCTCCTCAGGCTCCTCTGCCGGCTGCGGAAACAGCGGCTGCCCAAGCACATAGGCGTCTTCCTCTGTCTGCGCCACCATTGCTTCTCTTTCACCAGTCAGCATCTGATAAAATACAGAAAATGCCGCATACATGTATACATTGAGGAGAAGCACCGGAATGACAGTCAGAATGGTGAGTACGTCATACAGTCCGATTGCAATCATCTCGTTTTCATAAAGAATATTTACGAGCGCATCCGGAAGGGATGCCAGGATGCTCCACCCGATAAACGAAAAAGACAGACAGAAGAACTTCCATTTGTTGCCGTTCATCATGGATTTACTCTCTTCTATGCACTGATTGACTCCTTTGGACGGGTCATCAAGCATAATGTAAATGGACTGACTGTAACGGAGTCCTGCAATGATTCCCGGAACAATCAGAAGGAGTGTCCATAATAATATGCGGACCACCAGCATCAGCATCAGTCCGAGGAACTTTCCGAAATATCTGAAGCAGTAGAATATGTCGCCATACCCGGTTTCTTTTCCTCTTGCAATGTTCAAAAACATGTATAAAACACCGCTTTCTACCAGTCCCCCTATCACCAGTGCCACGAAAAACACCAGCAGAACCGCCAGCAGCGCGCCTGCTGTCGGATTCTCTGTAGCAGATGACGGAATTGCAAGAACCGTAAGGAATGCAATGATAAAAACCGGAACAGCAATGACAATGGCTGCAAGGATATTCGCTGCGAACATCTTGCCCCATTTGCCCTGAAGCACCTCTCTTCCGAGCCTTCTTGTCTCCTTTGCAGGAGTCAGTATGATTCTGTTATTCATGAATTATCTCCTCTCACTTTTGTAAAGCTGCTCTCTCTGAAAGAAGAAAGAGCAGCTCCATTTACTATTAACCCTTATTTCTCTTTTGAACCATCCACAATGTTTGTCAGGGAGCTTGCAAGTCCTGCAATGCCCTGGATGTCGGATGGGATGATCAGCTTCGTTGCCTGGCCGTCTGCAGCCTTTTCGAAGCTTTCCAGTGACTTGATGGTCAGTACTTCCTTGGTCGGTTCAGATTCTGCAATCATTCTGATACCATCTGCTGTCGCTTTCTGTACCAGAAGGATGGCTTCCGCTTCACCTTCTGCCTTCTTGATCTGAGATTCCTTGGCAGCTTCTGCTTCCAGAATGACAGCTTCCTTGTTACCTTCGGCTATCAGGATTGCTGATTTCTTTTCACCTTCTGCTCTTAAGATGGCTTCTCTTCTTTCTCTTTCGGCTCTCATCTGCTTTTCCATTGCCATCTGGATATCTCTTGGCGGCGTAATGTTCTTTACTTCCACTCTGTTAATCTTGATACCCCATGCATCTGTTGCTTCATCCAGAACGATTCTGATCTTGGAATTGATATGTTCTCTGGAAGTCAGCGTTCCATCCAGTTCCAGTTCACCGATGATATTTCTCAGCGTTGTAGCTGTCAGATTCTCGATGGCTGCCATTGGATTTTCCACACCGTATGCATAAAGTTTCGGGTCCGTAATCTGGAAATATACAACCGTATCGATTTCGATGGTTACATTATCTTTTGTGATTACCGGCTGCGGCGGGAAATCTATGACATGTTCCTTCAGGGATACCTTTCTGGACACCTTGTCGATGAGCGGAATCTTGAAGTGCAGACCTACCTGCCATGTTCCATAGTATGCTCCCAGTCTTTCAATGACAAATGCATTTGCCTGCGGTACAATTCGGATATTTGTAACAATCAGGCCAATGATGATAATGATTAATAAAATGATTGATGCGATTTTTATAACTGACATTTTCTCCTCCTAACCAACTTTCAGCGTAACGCCTTTAATCTCAATTACTTTAACTTCCTCACCTTTATCAATTGGAAAATCTGCTACTGCAGTCCATACCTTTCCGTCCGCTTTCACCTGTCCGGACATCGGCGGATCAATTGATGAAACAACCACTGCATGCATGCCGACTATGGCATCAACATTTGTTTTCTGCGCCTTATCATTCAGATGCTTTTTTGCAAGAGGTCTTGTAATTGCCACCAGAACAATGGATACTCCGAGGAATACCGCAATCTGAATCAGTATATTGTCACAGAACAATGCAATGATTCCGGCAATCAGCGCGCCTCCCCCAAACCAGATTGATGTAAGGCCGACAGTCAGAGCTTCTATGATTGCAAACACAACGGCAGCTCCAAACCAGATTGCTGCAATTAATGTCGTCAAGCTCATTTTGCTACCTCCTCCCATTTCATTTCTCATTCACAACACTTTTTCTTTTCTTCCTCTATTATACCCCTTTATCTTCTTCGTACAATACGATTTCCATATTCTTTAGATTTCTTAAGAATTGGCTGTTTTTCTATTCTTTTCCATGTTTTTTCATCAGCTCTTTGTATTCCTTCTTTGTTATGATTCCGGACTTGAGCATGTCTTTCAGACTGTTCTCATAAGAAGCACTCGATTGATATGTCACTTCTTCAGAGGCCGGGCTCTGAATCAGGCCAGGCTCCTCATCCGATTCTTCCCATTCCCCGGAAACCGGATCTTCTTCCCGGATGACCACTGCATCCTCTTCCTTTTTCTTTCTGCTCTTTATGAGCGGGGCGGCAACAACGGAAACAATTCCCAGGATGATCAGGATGCTATCCAGATTCATACCAGAGTCGCTGCTCTCATAACCTTTCTCATATTCCTCATAACTCCCAAACGCTTCATTCCCATCAAACGCATCTTCCAGCATGCCTTCCTCTGCATTTTCTTTCAATGCATTCAGAAAATCTTCATCCTGAAGACCAAGAATCATCTCTTCGACAGACTCCAGTTCCTCCTCATCATAGGGCTCATCAGAAAAGGTGAATCCTTCAAATATGACATGTGCCCGCTCTCCTGCTTCGGCAATATATTCATATAATTCGCCGTCATCCACTTTAACTCTGGCATAGTCGCGATTCTCTCCTTCCAGAATTCCTTCGAAGGTGAATGACTCTCCCTCGCAGACATTTAGCAGGATCTCCTGTCCCGCTTCGTAGAACATCTCTTCTGCATCCGCATAGGAACTGCCCGATTCTCCGTAATTATCGAAGACATAGTAGAGATGAAACTTTCCCGTTTCATCATCCAGCGCTGCTGCATTCACAACCTCAAAGCCGTCATCAGTATCCATGTATAATCCGATTTCTTCTGCATTCCAGGTATCATCGGTCTCCCAGAACAGCTGTCCGTCGTACATATCATATTCCCTTTCGGCAGCGGCAGGAAGCGCAAAAGCCATCATCATGCATGGAACCATCAGACAGGAAATCACTTTCTTTACAAATCTCATCGTTTTCATCCTTTCAAAACTTGCCCCAGATTATTCTTCCTCGTGTTTTTTCATCAGCTCTGCATATTCCTTTTTTGTCAGGAGACCGCTTTTCAGAAGGGTCTTTAAGCTGTCCTCGTAGGTACAGTGCACTTCTGCAGTGCTGCTTTCGGCCGCCTTTTTCTCAATAATTTTTCCTTCCCCGGATGCGCCCTTCACTGCTCTTCGGATTACAAAGACAATCGCTGCCAGAATGATTGCCAGAAGGCCTAGGAAGATGATTTCTCTCAGAATCAGTCTAAGTGAATATCCAATCGCAAAGGTTCCTCTATGGAATTTTTCCTTCAGCGTCTCTTTCTCGATTCTCTGAAGCAGAATCTCATCACAGCCCAGGTCGGCATAGCTTTTGACCAGTTCATCTGTTCCGGCTGTAACCGATTGGAATTTTTCCTCTGAATCTTCTGTATCATCCAGATATACCTTGGTATGGAAAATCCGGAAAACGCCCGAGTCATCCAATGTCATGTAGATGCATCCGTCATATCCATAGGTATCGCCTTCCTCATCTTCATAATATGTCCGTGTGGAAACATCAATGCGCAGATAGTTTCCGTCTGCCCCCTTGATTACTTTGACCGGCTGCAGACTCAGCACATCTTCCACACCGTCATAGACATTTCTGTCATAATACAGCTTCTCGTCAAAGTATTCCAGAAGGGCATCTTTTCCTCCATCTTTATAGAATTGTTCCGCGCCCTTCATGTCGCTGAATGCATTCAGTTCCTTCTTTTCGCTGCTTTTCAGATAGATGATCAGCGTTTCCGTATTCGCGTCATTGACGGAGCACAGCTCCATGAACCCGCTGTCCTCTCCTGTTCTGCTGAATCTCTCGGAATAGTAGGCTTCCCAGTCTTCCGAAGGATATGTGAATTCCATGCTGCCTTCTGACTCAATGCTTTCGGCAGATGCTGCAGCCGGAATGCAGATCATCACCAGTGCCAGCAGAATTCCTGTCATTTTTTTTATCATCGTTTTATCCTCTCACACAAATTACATGTTCCTTATCTCATATTATACAGCAAAGAGACCGCCGGTTTGAAAAACTTCATGACATTTAAGAATTCTTAAGAAAAAGGCTGCCCCTTCTGGAACAGCCTTTCAAACATTCATATTCAGTTACATCTGGTCTTTCTTTCCGTGATTCTTTCCCTTCTTCGCATTCGGATTCTTTCCTCTGTCTGCATAGGAATCTCTGACAGAACGAACAACAACCTCTTCCTTGCCCTTGTCTCCGTAGAGCATGGTCTTTTCGCCCCTCTTCATTCTTCCTGTCTGCTTTGCCAGGAAATACAGTCCGAAGAAGACGCCGCCCACAATCAGTCCGATGACTGCATATTTTCCTGCATGGTAGAATGGACTTCTTTCCTCTTCACCGGAAAGGAATACCTGATCATATCCGGTATCCTCATAGGTTCCGATGATGCTTTCTATGTCCTCAAGATCATATGGATCAATCGGACCGTAAAGCTCCGTTGCTTTATCCAGCATGCCATAGACTACAAACATCTTGAAGACGGTTTTATCTGAGCATGTCAGATAGCAGATCATGTTGATTTCATCACTTCCGTCTGCCTTCAATGCCTGCTTGATATATGGTATTCCATTGGCTGCTTCGAAGTATTCCGGTTCTTCAAATTCACCGGTCGTTGCCGCGCCGCTGGATACCAAATCCTCCTGCAGAATGTTGAAACCATAGGATTTGTACATCTTCATGGCGCTCTTTTCTGAAGAGAGGTCATATTCCTGTCCTCCATTGTCTGCAATATAGTCCAGATTCATGTATACGCTCTCCTTCTTGAAGATCAGAAAGATCTGCTTCATTCTGAGAGACTCTTTGGATGTGCCCGTATAATCTTTGGCAATTCCTTCTCTTTCTCCATATTCATGGGGAACGGAAATGGATACTCTGTCATTCATGCATTTGTATTCCTGCCAGTCTTCTGCAAAGGACAGTGCCGGAAGTGCCATGATGGAAATGGCCAGTGCTGCTGCTAATATTCTCTTGATCATTTGGTGCTTTCCTTTCACTCATCAATCATAATTTTCTCTATTATATAATATAACATGCGGGTTTGTAAAACAATTCATTAACGAAAACGGATTTCCACATGTTCCGTCTGCTTCATGGCATAGAAGAACATGCTGTTTCTATCCAGCCTTCCGTAATATTCTCCATTCAGATACGGCTTATACCGTTTCCAGAAAGCCTTGCCGCAGACAAATTTCATGTCCGTCCCGTCAATGTTCATTTCCACAATCCTGATCTCATCATCAATCGGCTCTGGTATATCCTGATGATATCTCTGCGAGAAATCCGGGGCGTCTCCGTTGATAATAAAGCCGCCGTCCGATTGCAGAAACTTCACGGCATGAACAGACAGCCTGCTTTCCTCTCCATTGCAGAGAAACAGGCAATAGACGGCATCCTCTGTCTCAAATCTGGCTGCCGGATAGTCGTAGACCAGTTTCAGCCCCTGGCTTTCTGCAAAGCCTGTCATTGCATCATTCAGATCAGCATATACAATCTGTCCCTCTTCATTGATGGTCACTGCTTTCTCCTCATTGACGCAGCCGGAGAAGAGAAGCATCATCCATATGATGAAAAAGAACAGAACAAACCTTCTTCTATTCACGAATCCGTCCCTTTTCCTTCAGAATTTCTTCAACAATCTCTACGGATTCCAAAACCAGTCCGTCACAGTGCGGTCCTCTCCTGAGTCCTTTTTCCTTGCTGATTCTCAGAAGATTTCTGCAGTCAAGGAATCCTTCATGTTTCTCTTGAAATCTCTGGTAGTATTCCGCCACTGTCTGTGGATCATCGATTCCGAAAAGTCCCAGCGCCATCAGGCCGCCGGTGATGGCGCCGCACGTACCGGCCATTTTCATTCCGGAGCCGAAATTCATTGCAATTCCATATGCTGCATCTGCGGATAATCCTTTCTCTTCCGCAAATGGAATGAATACGGCCTGTGCACAGTTATAGTGTTTCTCCTGTATGCGTCTAAGCTCTTCTGCCCGATTGATAAACCTGCTCATCGTTCCTCCTACTCAAACATCATTGATATAAATACGACAATAACTCCTATGGCTGCACCTGCAACGGAAACCGATGGCTTCTTTGCCCGTATCATGAAAGGCAGAAGCTCCAGGAACAGGATGAAGCCGATCATTCCAAGAGTAATGCAGATTAATGCACCCAAAAGCACCTGATTCATGTATCCGGAAACCATGGCCATGATCAGTCCGCCCAGGAATGTGGATATGCATGCCATGAATATGACTACATGCTCCTTCTTCTTTTCCTCTTTTTTCAGCGTTGAATAGATGAGCATGCCCATGGGGATGTTATGCAGTCCTACTCCGATGGCAAGCACTGCTCCCTGACGGAGCGATTCACATGCCAGTCCATATACGGCCATGCCTTCGATGACATTGTGCAATATGATGGCAAAGGATGCCATCAGCCCGATATGGATGATTTCTCCTTCCGGGTCATGATGATTGCCATGCTCCGGAATGAAAATGTCCAGTATCATCAGAAGGCCAAATCCTGCTGCTATGAAAACAAGCGGAATCCACCAGGCGACTCCCTCGAAGGATTCGAGGGCCTCGGGCGCCAGATCCATTACCACCAGCACGATGAGCGCTCCAAAGGCGATGGCAATGGAAAGGTGTTCAATGATGGCTACGTTTTTTGCCGCCTTGATTACATATATGCCTGCCAGAATAAACAGTCCCAGCAGAAAAGTTATGAATAATGTCATGTATCCAGTCTCCTCCATAAAAACATGTTGTCTTTTCCTTCCGCTGCAATCTTCCCATCGTCCTTGAACCATGTAATGAAGGTTCTGAGTATGCATAAGGTCAGAACATACTGCTCATATCCCATGTTCATTCCATAATGATCGAATACACATTTCAACAGGCTCTCCATGTCCTTTGGCTCATCCAGAAAAGAAAGAATCAATTCTCCCACTTCATTCATCACCGCAATGTTTCGGTCTGCCAGAAGAGAAAGCTCATACCTTCCATATACGGCAGCCGCATGGGATGGAACAAAAATTTCTCCTTTGAGTTTTTTGAGCTTTGCCACGCTCTTCAGATGCCGCCGGATATCCAGAACATAGATCATCGGATATCTCTTCAGCGTCTTTTCGCTGACAACCACATCGCCGATGAATACTGTTTTGTCCGGCAGCCGGTAGCCGGTATGGCATATGCTGTGACCCGGAAGATCAATGACCTCCACTTCAGATGGAAATCTTTCATCTGAGATATCAAAGCAGATGCTTTCCGGTGCTCTCCAGTCCCCATGGGTGATTTCATCAAAGGGATGTGCACCATATGTAATCATGGGCTCAATGTCTGTAAAATTCGTTACCGCTACCTCCGGGCCCCTGCAGAAAGCAGGACACCCGTACTTTTCCTGGAGAAAACGGTTGCCCCCGATATGATCGCCGTGGGCATGGGTCACCAGAATGCCCTTGATTGTCCATCCTTTTTCTCTTATGATTTCATCCACCTCTTCTGCCTCTTCCGGGCTTCCTCCTGTATCGATGAGATAGATGTCTCTTTCGTTCTGCTGGTAGATTCCAATATTGGTCCACCCTGATATATACCAGGAACACTGTCCCAGTCTGATTAGTTCCATGAATGATCTCTGCTCCATTCAAGCACGCATCTGACTGCGCGCTTCCATTCCTTTAACTTCTCTTTTCTCGTCTGCTCTTCCATGGAAGGTTCAAACACCCGGTCAATGGAAAAGTTCTCCCGGATTTCATCCAGGTTTCTGTAATATCCCGTTGCAAGTCCTGCAAGATATGCGGCGCCCAGTGAAGTGGTCTCCACACTGTCGGGTCTCTTGACCGGACATCCTGTGATGTCTGCCTGGAACTGCATCAGGAAATCATTGTTGCTTGCGCCGCCGTCCACCTGAAGGGATGTCATATCGGTCGGAGCATCTGCATTCATCGCCTGAATGACATCATCTGCCTGGTATGCCAGGGATTCACAGACTGCGCGGATGAAATGTCTGTCATTGCTGCCCCTTGTCAGCCCGAAGACAGCACCTCTGGCATAGCTGTCCCAGTAAGGCGCACCAAGTCCTGTAAAGGCAGGAACGACCACAACACCGTTTGTATCTTCCGTTTCCTCACAGATTCTGGCCACTTCTCCCGCACTTCCAATCATCTTCATTTCTTCTCTCAGCCATTTGATGGCAGCACCGGAGATATATACGGAACCTTCCAGTGCATAGGTGATCTGCCCTTTCATGCCCCAGGCAATGGTTGTAATCAGTCCGTTTTCCGAAAATACCGGCCGGTTTCCTGTATTCATCAGCAGAAAACAACCGGTTCCATATGTATTCTTTGCCTCTCCTTCCCGGAAACAGTTCTGTCCAAAGAGGGCGCACTGCTGGTCTCCG
>JAZRWY010000083.1:0-14610 GCA_045599945.1 Anaerovoracaceae bacterium
GTGGTGGACTGTATTTACGTGTTTACGCGTCGCTGGTAGCATAGGGTTTCACCCGCATATGAAAAACCACGCGTTTGACGCGTGGATGCTTTTTTTCATTTCATGAAATCTGCTGTTTCCGGATACTTCTCTAAAATGGCATCATCCTCGAACAGCTCGAAACCTTCATAGGTAAATCTTGGTACTGTAATGCATGTAACGAACGCCCCGTCATCCATGTGCCTGTTTCTGGAAGCAAATATGCATCCTTTCGGAAAGTAGATGAACGGCTCTGTCTCCTCCTCTGTTCCGAGATGCCGGATGCATACCTCTCCATCCGCATATATGATACAGAGATCGAGAGTGCTGCCTTCCACATGGACCCAGTACTCATCACAGTCAATCCTGTGAAACCCGGTCTTTTCTCCCGGTGCTACATAATAATAGATGGAGCCTGAAGATGGCCTCCCTTCTTCCCTGCTTTCAAAATGCCTTTCAATGAATGAACCATTTTCAATATGCTCCTCCATTGAATATCTTTTCATTAGTTCCATGGCTTTCATGGTTCTACCTCTCTCATTCTCCTGCATCAGCAGTCGTCTTTTTCTCTTTCAGGCCTTTCAGCGAAAATGCAACCATGGTCATGTCATCGAACTGGGGAGCATCTCCTGAAAATTCATTCACCTTTCCGCTCATGTCGGCGATGAGGTGACTCATGGAGGCTGAATCCGATTCATTCAGGGCTGCTATCATCCTATCATTTCCAAACATCTCTCCGGCCCTGTTATTTGCTTCCGGAACTCCGTCTGTATACACATAGAGAATATCCCCTTCGGAAAGATGGATGAATGATTCTTTATATCTCAGATCGCTCATGCCGCCAAGAACAAATCCGTGCTTATCCTTAAACAGTTCGAAGGAACCGTCTTTTCTCTTTATGACAGGGTATTCATGGCCCGCATTGGCTGTAACCATGTCACCTGTCTCAAGGTCAACGACTCCCAGCCATACTGTAACAAACATGCCTTTTGTCGTTCTCTGGCACAGCTGATTGTTGACCTCCTCCAGAACCTTTCCCGGACTGGATATTACAGTAAGCTTGTTATCCAGCATCATCTTTGACATCATCATGTACATGGCAGCTGCAATGCCTTTGTCTGCGACATCGGCAATGATCAGGGCAAGATGCCTGTCATCCACATAAAGAAAATCGTAGAAGTCTCCTGCAACCTCCTTGGCAGGATTCATGGTCGCTGCCAGATCAAATTCTCTGATTTCACTCTCCGGAAGACGCTCTACCAGAGGAAGGGCATTTCCCTGGATTTTTCTTGCCATTTCCAGTTCCGTCTCTATACGTGCATTGCTACGTGCAATTGCATCCTGCCTGCGAACCATGTTTCTGCCACATGCTGCAATGGCAATGCAGACGGTAGTAATGACAATAAATATCATCCATTTTGGCAGGAATGAGAGAATCATTACATCTTTCACATATTCTGTCATGCTTCCCTCATAGAAGTTCATGTCGGGGCTTCCTGTAACAAATTTTGCACCCACGTATGCGCTTATGGCAAAGCAGGTGGTGGTTGCTGCTGCAACAAGCACTGTAAACCTGACAGAAAAGTACCTGCAGCTTAATATCACCGGAATGACAATGATCAAAGGCACATTATACGTCAGCAGGCTGTCCATGTATGCAAAAACGACAACTGCTGCCCCAATCAGCATGTGCTTGGCCCATTTTTTCTCACCTTTTATTGCCAATGCAATGACTGCCGGAACCAGTACAGCGGCAAGGCAGATGATGAATATCTTCATGATGAACTCATCTCCAATGGCAAGAACTCCTGCAATATTTAAAATCCAGCAGACAGCCAGGCACAAAGACCCCGCAAGAAGAGATTTGGCAACCTGAATATTCGCCTCAATCTCCGTCTCCCAGAATACCTGTTCCAGTATCAGATTCTGTTTTACACGGCTCAATAATCCCTTTTCCTGTTTTTCCATAACAAATTCCTTTTAAACCTTTTGAAATAGTTGTATTGCCGGGCTTTCATTCCCGGCCACTCTCCTGTAACCTCATCCGATGAATTCATACTCACTACCCTGTCGCATTCGGCCTTAAGTAAATGCTTGTGTACATTTGTATCCGGGCATATGACCATTATTAAACCGAGAATTTGTCTTGATTTTAATCGAGTATATGGACGATTGTCAAGAATATTGTTGAAGCAAATGGGCACTTTGGAACTGAAATCCGGCATGCATACGAATAAGCCCTCTTGATTACCATTCGCGGATGACTGAGAGGGCTTGTTTTGTTATCGTTTTGGATGAAGTTTGTCAAATAAACAAAAATCATGAAATATATTCAATCATCACTTCGCATATTATATGTTTTTTGTGAATGCGAAACATCATTGTGATGAAAAATTAAAAAACCGCCCAGTGATATACAAAAGCATTCATATCAGCTGAACGATTTACTTCTTCAGAAGTCGCGCTTAACCAATAATGTCACGCACTCAGTATGCTTTGTCATCGGAAAATTATCGTAGGCCTTCAGTTTCTTTACCATATATCCTCTCTGCTCCATGGCATTCAGATTCGGTGCAAGAGTCTTGGGATTACAGGAGATATACAGAATCTGATCCACTCCGTATCCTGTAATCTTTTCCAGAGCGTTCTGTTTCAGACCCACTCTCGGAGGGTCCACTACAATGACTTCCGGTATGTCATCCAGATGATCGAGCACTTCAAATACATCGCCTGCAATGAACCGGCAGTTATTCAGTTCATTCAGTTTTGCATTCTCAATGGCAGCATCCACTGCTTCTTCCACAATTTCCACACCGATTACTTCCTTTGCCCTGGATGCCAGAGTCTGCGTGATCGTTCCGGTACCGCAGTAAAGATCAAACATTCTTTTGTCTGCATAATCGTCAATCATGGAAATTGCTTCCGCATAGAGTCTCTCCACTGCAGGTACATTTGTCTGGAAGAAAGAGAATGCACTGACCTTGAAGGTAAGACCCAGAACTTTTTCCATGTAATAATCTCTGCCGTAAAGAATCTTCAATTCATCACACTTCACGGTGTCTGCAATGTTATCGTTTAAAGTGCGGAGAACGCCGACCAGTCTGTTTTCCAGAGGAAGATTTAAAAGCATGGATGCGAACCCCTCTTCGTCAAACTCTGCCTGCGTACTTGTCACAATGTTTACGAGAATTTCCCCTGTATGCTCTCCTCTTCTAACAATCAGATGACGAAGAAGCCCCTGATGAGCCTTTTTATGGTAGAACCGGTATCCTCTCTCATTGCAGAAATCCAGCGTAGCTCTCAGAATGAGATTAAAATCCTCATGGACCAGCTGACATTCATCAACCGTAATGATGCTCATGTAGTTCTTTTTCTTGTGCATGCCAAGGCAGAGCGGACCATCTTTGACCATGTCTCCGAATGTATATTCCATCTTGTTTCTGTATCTGTACTGCTGCGGCGCGCCTTCAATGCCGAGATATTCTTCCGGCTCAATGCCGTTTTCTCTTAAAAGAGCCTTCAGTTCTCCTTCCTTATGCTTCAGCTGCTGCTCATAGGAATCCTTCTGAAAGATGCAGCCGCCGCAGAATTCATCATGTTTACATATATCCATTAAAACTTACCATACTTTCCGTAAAATTCTTCCTTGTATTCAAGGAATCTCTCTTCTTCAATTGATTTCTGAATGTTCTTCATCAGGTTCACCAGAAAGTGAACATTATGTTCTGAAAGAAGCATGGAGGATAGAATCTCATCATTCTTGTAGAGATGTCTTAAGTATGCTCTGGAATAGTTCCTGCACACATAGCAGTCGCATTCCGGATCAAGCGGAGTAAAGTCCCTCTCATGCTTTGCATTCTTTATATTCACCTTGCCGTGGCTTGTCATGGCCATGCCATGTCTTGCCAGTCTTGTCGGTATGACACAGTCGCACATGTCTATGCCATGCTCTGCACATTCAAAGAGATAGTCCGGCGTTCCTACTCCCATGACATATCTGGGCTTATCCTCCGGCAGAAGATCTGCGCACTGGGAAAGCACATCGATGAAGGTCTCCTTCGGTTCTCCAACCGACAGTCCGCCGATGGCATATCCCGGAAGGTCAAGCGCGGTGATTGCCTCCGCCGATCTCTTTCTGAGATCCGGATAGATTCCTCCCTGCATGATGCCGAACAGTGCCTGGTTTTCTCTGTTGGTCCATGCCTCCTTACATCTTTCAAGCCAGCGGTGAGTTCTTTCCATGGACGGAATAATATATTCTCTTTCTGCAGGATAAGGCGCACATTCATCAAATGCCATGATGATGTCAGAACCCAGGTCCTGCTGAATCTGAATGGACTTTTCAGGAGTAAGCATATGCCTGGAACCGTCAATATATGAACGGAAGGCTGCGCCTTCTTCTGTGATCTTTCTGAGTTTTCCAAGGGAGAATACCTGAAATCCACCGCTGTCGGTAAGAATGGGACCATCCCAGTTCATGAAGCGATGCAGCCCTCCTGCTTCTCTTACGATGTCCGAACCGGGACGAAGATACAGATGGTAGGTGTTGGCCAGTATGATTTCTGCTCCTGTCTTCTTGACATCCTCCGGCTTCATTGCCTTTACCGTTGCCTGGGTTCCCACCGGCATGAATACCGGCGTCTGAATGGTTCCATGGGGCGTATGGACAATGCCTCTTCTTGCTTTTGTTTTTTTATCTTTTTTCAGTAATTCAAATGTTACTGCAGGTTTCGTCATTTTCTATGTTTCTCCTTCATATAATCAGCATGGCATCGCCATAGCTGAAAAATCTGTATTTTTCTTGTACTGCAATATCATATGCCTTCAGAATGCTTTCCCTGTCATAGAGCGCTGAAATGAGCATCAGCAGCGTGCTCTTCGGCAGATGAAAGTTTGTAATGAGACTGTCGATGATCTTAAACTCATAGCCCGGATATATGAAGATTCCTGTTGCATCCGACTTTGCAGGAACAATATATCTTCCAAGCTCCTCATCAAATACAGCTGCCGATTCCACCGTTCTTGTGGAAGTGGTTCCAACGGATATCACTCTTCCGCCGCGCCGGATGCATGCATTGATTTTCTCAGCATTCTCTTCATCGATGGAATACTCTTCAAAGTGCATCTGATGGTCCTCCACCTTCTCAACCTTCACAGGCCTGAATGTTCCAATTCCCACATGAAGCGTCACATAGGCGATGTCCACGCCCTTTTGCTCCACCTGTTTCAGAAGCTCTTCTGTAAAATGAAGACCGGCAGTCGGCGCTGCCACGGAGCCCTCTATTTTTGAATATACGGTCTGGTATCTTTCCTTGTCTTCCAGTTCACTTTCTCTTTCTATATATGGCGGAAGGGGCATCTTTCCAAGTGCTTCAAGCACTTCAGGGAAAATCCCTTCATAAGAGAATTCCACATATCTGGTGCCATCCGCACCATATCCTGTTACATGCGCCTTCAGCGGTGCTTCTTCTTCCAGTTTCTTTCCTTCTTCGTCCGCACCTTTCAGACCGCAGTGGGAAGCATATTCTTTAATATCCACGCCAAACAGAATGGTATCATCCTTGCGGACCTTCTTTCCCGGTCTTACCATGGTCTCCCATGTGTCGCCTTCTTTTCTCCTGATGAGCAGAAATTCCACTCTGGCACCGGTATCTTTCTTTACTCCAAAGAGCCTGGCCGGAATGACTCTGGAATTATTTAAAACAAGACAGTCACCGGGATGAAGGTAGTCTAAGATGTCGTGGAAATGCTTATGCTCCACATTTCCGGACTTCCGATCCACTACCATCAGTCTTGAACTGTCTCTTTGTTCTGCCGGATATTGGGCAATAAGCTCTGCCGGCAGGTTATAGTCAAAATCATCTAAACGCATCTGATTTCCTCTTTTCATATGTATTTCTGATTGTTGATTATACCATACATCACAAAAAAAGAGAACCGCATGGTTCTCTTAATAGTCAACTTTTTCTTCCAGCGGAAGCTCCAGAAGCTCCGGATTTTCCAGTAGTTTCTTTAGAAGGCGCACGCATTTTGAATAGTAGTATCCGTCTGCCAGTCTCTCATCAATGGTAATTCCGATCTGCACGGAATTTCTCATCTCAAAGGAGCCGTCTTCCCGGAAAAACGGTCTCTTCTTTGTTTCGCCAATCAGAGCGATCATGGAATTGGTGCCCCAGTTGGTCAGATGATGGTATCCGCTCTTCAGGCCTATGGAGCCCAGATTGGAAAGCACCACGGAAGTATAGTACGGATCGCTGGAAATGAGAGATTTCGGCACATGACCGTAGCGGTCCAGAATGCGCACCAGATTCACGCCAAGCTTTGTAATGAAAAACGGCAGCCGGTTGAAGGCATCCATGCTTTCCGTGGAACCGTCAATCTTACCGCTTCTTAAAGAATACACCTCTTCTCTGATCTTTTCGTGGATGGAATCTACAGTATCTCCATCCTCTCCTTTAATAATTGCCAGAGCCTCTGCTCCGTTATCTGCAAATTTCTTTTTTACAACAAAGGATGATGTGATTTCATTTCTTTCATACATCCTCTTATTTGCAATAAAGTAGTTCATCTTTGGACGAAGCCTGATGGTCTTCATCATTGCCGTTACAATGCAGTGAAACAGCGTAAATCTGAATTCATCTTCCTGTGCATTCTTTGCTTTCAGATATTCATCCATCTTCGTCAGATCCACATCCACAGATATATATGCTTCATTATCGCATCTGCCCGGATAGATCAGCGGCATGATGACATGCATGGAGTCAATGTTTTCTACCAGTTTTCCGTCACGTCTTCCCATATTATTCTCCTTCTTTCCTTCAGATAGTTCATCCTACCACAAAAACAGGAAAAGGTATACTGCAGAACTGCAATATACCTTAAATTCATTCTAAAGCATTAGTAATATACTTTCACCTTCACATATCTGGCACCCCATCTGAAACATGCTTTTCTGGATGAAAAGTAGCAGTCAATCTTCTTTCCTTTGATGTTTCCACCGGTATCCTCAGCTCTCGCATAGCCGTAACCGGGCACATATACCTTGGAATGAAGCTTGATAACTCTTGGATCTACTGCAATGTATCCTTTCTTTGCTTTCTTTCCGGTTGCAGTCCTCCCTCCGCCGGTGTAAGCCCATGCCTTCACACGGATGACTTTGTATCTTGCTTTCGTCTTACCCTTAATCACACCGGAATATGGACTGTAGACAGTCTTGCCGCTGCTTGATCCATAAGCTCTTACCTTATATTTATATGAGCTGTTGACTTTCAGCTTCTTATCGATGATGCTGCAGGTCTTTGCAGATTTGATGGTCTTCAGAAGCACATATCTCTTCTTCTTCGCATTGTATCTGTAAACCTTGTATCCTTTGGCATTTTTCACCTTGCTCCACTGGATACGGATACTGGTCTTCGATTTAGCTGCTGCACTTCCCTTCGGTGCCTTGAGTTTTAATGGCGCCGGCTTCTTTACTGCAGGTGCTGCCTTTTGCGGTGCAGGTGCTGCAGGTGCAGGATCTACATTGCCAGGGGCAGAGTTCAGATTGCCAGGATCAGGTGTCTGGCCATCCGGGTCAGGTGTCTGTCCGTCAGGGTCAGGTGTCTGGCCATCAGGGTCAGGTGTCTGGCCGTCAGGGTCAGGGGTCTGGCCGTCAGGATCTTCTCCAAGAACGGGCATTTCCTGTGAAATTGCTACATCTTCTGCATTCTCCTCCGCATCTGCAAAGCTTGCAAATGGGATCAGTGTCACAACCATGACAAGGGATAAAGCAATGGCAAATAATCTATTTCGCATAAGAAAAATATCTCCAATCTAAATATGCACTAACTTTACCACACTTTTACCGCAATTGTCAACTGTTTTTGCCAAATTCTTTTTTATTGCATAGTCAGAGGACAGAATGATGCATCAATAAGCTGCGCCAGTTTTTTTGTATCCACCAGCATGGACATGCCCGGTTTACCGGCACTGACATAGATTCTGGGAAGAAGCAGCGCCGAATCATCAATGAATGTCGGGAACTGTTTTTTCATGCCTACAGGAGAACATCCCCCCTTGATATATCCGGTCACCTGTGTCAGGGTCTTCATCGGAATCATCTCGATTTTCTTGACACCGGCTGCTTTGGCAGCCTTTTTCAGGTCCATCTCCTCTGCCACCGGTATGACAAATACAAAATTCTCTTTTGTACCAGATACGGTCACCAGCGTCTTATATACCTCTTCTTCGTTTCTGCCTGTCTTTTCTGCTGCATCAACACCGGAAACAAAACCTCCTGAAACATCATATTCCAGGAGTTCATATTCCATGCCGGCATGTTCTGCCAGGCGAAGCGCATTGGTCTTTACATGTTTTTCTTTCTTACTCATCACATCTCCAGATCATGTATATGTTTTCAATACCGAATTCATCCATGCGGATTCTTGTCAGTTCCTCAAACCCGCATTTTTTATAAAAATCCACATGCCTTTGGGTATTGGTAAACAGAAGAAGCGGCTGATTCACCTTTCCTGCTTCTTCCTTGGCAAGTTCCAGAAGATAGGTTCCTCTTCCCTGTCCCTGTACCCCAGGATGCACGGAAAGGAAATCCACATAGATATATTCCTCCGGAAAATCCGCCTCCTGCTCTTTTTCCTCCATCCGGTCAAAGATATCTTTCCATTTCTGCCGGTCTTCTTCCGAAAGAGAAAAGAATACTTCCGCAATCTTTCTCTCATAGCATTTCGCTTTCGAAAGTCTCTTTTCGGAATAGTCGCATTCCGAAGACGGAATCAGCATGATGCAGTCGAGATAATTGTCCGATGTACTGAACCAGGTTCCATATTTCAGATCAAAATTCCCAAAATACCGTATGGTCATCTCAATGGCTCTGCGCCTTGTCTGCTCCTCCGGAAATGCCTCCATGAGTTTTGGATAATCGGCATAGGCCAGCATCATGTTCGGATAGAGTTTCATTTTGATCCGGTCTTTATTCTGAATGATTATCATCTTTATTCTCCCACCAGTATGTATGTATTCCGCTGTTTGCAACCATCGCTTTCTTCGGCACCTGCTGCAGCGTGTTATGGATGTTCAGAAAGTCTCCTCCTCCATGCATGACATTGGAAGCACCAAATCCGAACAGAAAATCGGTCCACCAGGATACAGGAAGGAATATGTATAAAGCTGCCGGGATGATTCCAAATACCAAGGTCGGAAACAGGCTCATCCATAAAAATCTCCCTCTGGAAACGGGAGCGCTGCTTGTTACAAATAGAAGTCCCTGCCGAAGGGCAGACCAGATTTCCACTTCTGCTCCATTCGGATACCAGATGCCATGCATCAGTTCATGGGGAATCAGGACAAGATAGCTTGCAAGCCATCCGGCAAAGAGTGCAGGAATATGCACATCAAAGCCGTCCCCTATGTTCTTTCCGAAAAATGCTCCCAGGCAGAGTCCAAAGCCGAGCAGGCTGTATTTCACCGATGCAATGGCAATCTCCTCCATTTCCCCGGGCTCCTCATAGCAAACGGCATTCTCCGGAAGGTCTGCATCCGGAAGGTCCTCATAGCTTGTAAACTTTCCCTTCATTACAAATTTCATCAGCCAAGAACCTTCTGTGCAACGCGTACCGTATCCATTGCATCCTTTCCATAATAGTCGGCACCGATCTCATCTGCATAATCCTGCGTCAATACTGCACCTCCGACAACAATCTGAATGTCTTCATAGGCAGCCTTCAGCAGACGGATGGTCTCTTCCATGGCAGGTACCGTTGTCGTCATGAGTGCAGAAAGTCCAACCAGTCTGCAGCCTTCTGCTGCTTCCGCGATTCTTTCCGGCGCAACATCTTTGCCCAGGTCATCCACGGAATACCCATAGCTTTCCAGCAGGGCTTTCACGATATTCTTCCCGATATCGTGGATGTCCCCTTTGACAGTGGCAAGAACAATTCTCTTTTCAGCATCCTGTTTCTCCGGCATCTTTTTCTTTAATACTTCAAAAGCGCCGGATGCTGCATCTGCAGTCATGATCAGCTGCGGAAGGAACATCTTTCTGCTTTCAAACAGTTCTCCTGCCTGATTCAGTGCAGGCACCAGATGCCCGTCGATGATATCCAGAGGCTCTGCTTCCTCCAGCATTTTTTCGGAGAGCATTTCCGCCTGCTCCTTCATGCCTTTTAATATGGCCTGCTGCAGCGTGATTTCCGCCGAAGTTTCTACTGCTGGAGCTGCCTGCTTTCCTTCTGCATACCCGATATATTCCAGGCAGCCTTCATCCAGCCCCCTGACTGCATGAAATGCATGATAGGCATTCATCATTTCTTCGCTGTCAGGATTCATGATGGCAAGATCCAGTCCAGCATTTAAGGCAAGGGTATAGAAGGCCTGATTGATCAGATTTCTCTTTGGAAGCCCAAAGGAAATGTTGGATACGCCAAGGCTTGTATATACGCCCAGTCTCTCCCGGATCATGCGGATGGCTTCAATGGTCACATTGGCACTTTCCCCATCAGAAGAAACTGTCATGGTCAGAGGATCGATGACAATGTCTTTTTTATCTATGCCATATTCTGCAGCTCTCCGGATGATCTTTTCTGCAATGGCAGTTCTTCCCTCTGCCGTATCCGGGATGCCGCTCTCATCCATGGTAAGACCGATGACTACGCCGCCATACTTTTTCAGCAGCGGAAATACCGCATCCATGGACTCCTCTGCTCCTGTCACAGAATTCACCAGAGGCTTTCCGTTATATATTCTCATGGCCTTTTCCAATGCTTCCGGATTGGAACTGTCAATCTGAAGCGGCGTATCCGATACAGACTGAAGATCAGATACCAGCTTTTTCAATACTTCCGGTTCATCGATTCCGGGAAGCCCGGCATTGACATCCAGAACATGCACGCCTTTTTCTTCCTGCGAAAATGCTTCATTTAAGATCAGACCATAATTCTCATTCTTTAATGCTTCCTTGATTCTCTTCTTTCCGGTCGGATTGATTCTCTCTCCTATGAGAAGAGACTTCTTTCCGATCTCCAGAGCATGAGAATAGGAGGATATGAGCGTATGATTCTTCCTTTCCGGAAGTTCATGGGACAGCTCTCCCCGCGCCTCTGCTTCTAAAATCTTTTCTTTTGTCTTGCGGATATATTCCGGCGTTGTGCCGCAGCATCCGCCCAGGATGCATCCTCCTGCCTTTGCAATCTCCAGCATGGTATCTGCAAAGCCATCTGCATCCACATTATATACGGTTTCACCGTCTTCCACTTCCGGAAGCCCGGCATTGGGACTTACAAGAATCGGAAGAGATGTATATTCTGCCATTTTCTTTACAACAGGAACCATCAGATCCGGCCCTACGGAGCAGTTCATGCCGATGACATCTGCACCCAGTCCCTCCAGAAGCGCTGTCATGGCCACAGGATCTGCACCTGTCATCAGTTTACCTCTTTCATCATATGCATTGGTGACAAATACAGGAAGTACTGACCCTTCTTTTGCACCAAGAACGGCTGCCTTTGTTTCATAGGCATCATTCATGGTTTCAATGAGAATCAGGTCCGCACCGTATTTTTCTGCCAGCGAAGCTTCCTTTCGGAAGATTTCTACGGCATCTTCAAAGTCCAGCGTGCCCATGGGTTTTATGAGTTTTCCCGTCGGCCCGATATCGAAGGCGATATATCCATCATAACCTTCCATGGCATTCTTTGCACATTCCATGGCTGCCGCAGCATATTTTTCGAAATCCTCATATTTCAGAGGACTTGCGCCAAAGGTATTGCTTGTGATGATTCCTGCACCTGCTGCAAGATATTCTTTATGGATTTCTGTAATGATTTCGGGATGGGTAAGATTCCATTCCTCAGAGGATACTCCTGCCGGAATTCCCCGCTTCTGGAGCATGGAGCCCATGCCTCCGTCAATAAATATTCTTTCTGTCTTGATTCTTTCTAATACGTTATTCATTTTCTATTCCCATTACTGCTGTGATAGACTTGGTCGGCACCATGAGACTCTCCTCAGTCAGATCGATTCCGATCTCCCGCCCGCCGCTGTGTTCCAGAAATGCCTTCTGCCAGGAGATATCAAAGTCTCCATATCCGGGAGCAAAGCGAGGTTTCAGTTTCACGGAAAGACTTTCCTGCACATGGTCACAGATGGATTCTGCATAGGCAGATAAAAAGGCGTCCGTGACATATTGCTCATGAACAGAAACTGCTGCTGCTCTTCGGAGCAGCCTGTCTCCTTCCGTTCCCAGCGTGACACAAATAAGATAAGCTTCCTTACAGCCTTCGAGATTCTTCATGAGATGACTGCTGGAGATTTTCCCAAAGCCCAGGTCCACGCCGTCCGGAAAATGCCGAACCTCCACTTTCCTCAAGGTGCATCCGGGCATGATGCTTTCTTTTACAAGGTTTTCCATAACCGGATATCTGTCACCCAGTACATGCTTTCCATCATCCCCGAGTCTTCTTTTCAGTTCTCTTTCATCCAGCCGGATTCTATTTACATCTAATGATATCTGATACATTCTTCTGTATCTCCCCTGCAATCTCCGGTTTGTTCATGGTATACAGATGCACTGCCTTTACGCCATTGGCATAAAGATCGATGATCTGGTTGGTAGCATAGGCAATTCCTGCCTGACGAAGGGATGCAGGATCGTCCATGAATTTGTCCACAATATGTACAAACGGCTGCGGCATGGAAGCATCAGACATCTTTACCACCCGCTCAATCTGCGCCGGTGCCGTAATCGGCATGATGCCGGCTACCACCGGAATGTCGATTCCCATGTCACGGATTCTCCACATGAAGCGGTAGAAGGCATCATTATCGAAGAAAAGCTGGGTGGTCATGAATTCACAGCCTGCATCCACTTTTTTCTTCAGATTCTCGATGTCCTCCGTACTGTCATGGCTTTCCGGATGGGTCTCCGGATAGCAGGCGCCGCCAATGCAGAAATCTCCTTTTGTACGGATCATTTCAATCAGTTCACTGGCATGTCTGTATTCCATGGCGGAAGGATCCAGATCCTCCGGAATGTCTCCGCGCAGAGCCAGAATGTTTTCCAGTCCCTTTTCCTTATATATGTCAATCATGTTCTCGATGAATTCCTTTGTGGAAGACACGCAGGTCAGATGGGCAAGGCACGGAACGCCTTTCTTTTCGATGTCTGCTGCAATGTCTGCCGTAAACTGGGAGGTCCCTCCTCCTGCGCCGTAGGTTACGCTCATGAAGTCCGGCTTCAGTTCTGCCACCCGGTCGATGGCCGGTTTGAGCTTATCGAATTTGTCACTGGACTTTGGAGGAAATACCTCGAAGGAAAGACTTAATTTTTCATCGTTGATGATATCTATGATTTTCATGTTCATTTACCTCATTTCTCTTATTTTTCTGCCGGCACCGAAAAGCGCACAGCTTTTTCCACGACTTCCATTTCTATTTCATCCAGATACAGAATCTCACCGTCAACGGATACGATCATTTTTTCTGAATTGGTACAGATTCTGACAGTTCCGGCCTTTTCATAGCGGATGTACTTTTCTGCACGCCTGTCTCTCAGGTGCGTTCCTTTTGAGTAGCTTGGAAACAGCGTGACAAATCTGCTTCTGGACATGTCCCGGATGATGCTAAGTTCCACAATTCCATCATCCAGCTGGGACTGGGGTGAGGATTTCACACCGCCGCCACAGTAGTTTCCGTTGGCAACTGCCGTCAGGAGAAGCTCTCCGTCATGGATCAGCTCTCCATCCTTCCAGATTTTAAGGTCTGCACCCTTTTTCTTTACCAGCATGTTCACCACACCAAGAAGATATGCTGCAGATCCATTTACAGGGCTTTTTTTGTGGATTTCAGCCGCCTTTTCCACCACATTGGAATCAAAGCCTATGTTTACCATGTTTCCGCAGTAAAGGATCTTTTTTTCACCTTCTACTATGAAACTGCACCGGATGAGAACCACAGGAATGGAATTGTCTCTCAGCTGTTTCTCCAGATTCAGAAAATCTCCCATTCTATGAAATATCCGGACAAAATCGTTTCCTGTTCCGGTGGGTATGATTCCGGCAATGGCATTATCCATGCCCTGGCAGGCATTGAAGACCTCATTCAGGGTTCCGTCTCCTCCTGCTCCGAAAAATCTGTATTTCTCCTGAGAATTTCCGGTGCACACTTCCCGTATGTACCGGCTGCCGTCACCGCCATGCTTTGTGAAATATATTTCGCATTCCATGCCGGTTTTCTTCTCCGCTGCATGAATCTGCGCCATCAGTTTTTCCCCTTTTCTGGTGCTTCCTGCATTGGGATTGATGATAAAAATGTTTTTCATGAATCTACCTCAATTATTCAGATATTCTATTATATCACAGAAAAAAAGGAAAAACAGCCTTCCCCGGCATTTTCATGCCGAAGAAGACTGCTGTTTTCATATCATATGCACCTATTGGTCATTAAGCCTCGTCCAGTGGCTCTTTTTTCTTTCTGAATCGAAGGACAGAAAGAGTTGCCATTGCCGAGCCGAAGAACAGGAAGATCAGTATGCCGATACCGCCTGCCTTAGGCAGTTCATAAATCTCAACATTTCCGATGGAAACATGATATGTATCTGTC
>JAZRWY010000084.1:0-8805 GCA_045599945.1 Anaerovoracaceae bacterium
GCTTATGGGTACAAGAATACTAAAAGTAGCTGTGTAACCTGAAAAAGGTAGCAGTAGCGGTGTTATGGACGCACCACTGAATCTACGAGGCGGAGCCTCGCAAATCAGATGCTCGGTAATTCAATTGCCGATGTAGTTCACAGTAATAAACAAAGAAAACTACTACAGAGAGGGAATATACAGGCACTTTTCAGAAGACTGCAAGTGCTCGTCATCAATCACTGCAAGGCTTGATGTGACTGAACTTGTAAGGTTTTCAAAGGAGACTGATACAAAATTCTATCTTAATTTCCTGTATCTTCTCTGCAAGGCCCTTAATTCAAGAGATGACTATAAAATGGCATATCTATGGCAGATGGATGAGCTCATATGCTATGATGTAATCAATCCAATACAGTATGTATTTCACGAAGATACAGAAGTCTTTACACTGGTATATACAGAGTATGATGAGAACTATGACAGGTTCTATGAAGCCGCTCTTCAAGACCTTGAAAAGGGAAAAGAGACAAGAGAATATGGACTGGATGCGGAGAACCATCCAAACTGGTTTGATGCTTCATACATATCGTGGCTGTCATATGATGCACTGAACATAGAGCTTCCGGATGGCTATCTGTATTTCCTTCCAATAGTGAACTGGGGGAAATATAGCGAAGAGGACGGAAAGCTCAGGATGCCTGTTACTGTACGCATGAATCATGCAATTGCAGACGGATATATGATTGCCAATGTATTCAGACTGCTGGAAAAAGAAATGGATGAGTTTGTAAATAGGAAATAGGGATGAATAAGAAAATATTAAAAGATGCTTCCGCATACTATATCCACACAGTAAACCGCTGGGGCAGAGACTATGGCGGATCTCAGAATGATGAAGAGGTCAAGGAGAAGGATATCGACATTACAGAAGAGATGATACTCGTAGAGGACGGAAAATTTGCAGGCGTAGTCATAAGAGAAGAATACAGGGAATATAACGGGGGGCATCAGGAAATGGATGACAGCGATAAAATACTCCGCATCAGTGATATAGGAACAGCTGCAGGAACCTGCAGGACAGGAGAGTATTTTGGCAATGATGACCATGAACGCTGGGATATCACGGAATATACGCTGAAGAAGAGACTCAGCAGATTTGAGCCTCTGTGGAAATGGATTGCTGTAAATGGAACTGAAAGCTTCAGGCTCACCTTTGATGAGGTTGAAGCCATTGCCGGCGTTCCCATCGATCATTCATTTCTGACATGCAAGAAAGAACTTGAGGCGTTTGGATTTAGAGCGGGGAAGATATCCATGAAGGAACAGATAGTATCATTTGAGAAACTGGGTGAATAGGATGAGTGAAATACTGAGTCTTTTAACAGACAAGGATGATAAAAAAGCATATGCGAAGGTAAAGGAGATTGCTGCTGCTTCAGAGCTGTCTCCGGAGTATTATCCATACATCGATGCGTTTGCATCTCTTCTTGATCATGAAAAGTCATATATAAGGGTACGAGCATTCATGCTCATCTGCAGCCAGGCAAGATGGGATGAAGAGGGGAGGATGGAAAGACTTCTGCCACAGCTGATGGTACTGTTTAATGACCCAAAGCCTACAGTAGTAAGGCAGTGCATCAATGCTGTAAAAGAAATAGTAGCTTTCAGACCGGAACTTAAGGAAGAAATCAGGGACGGGCTTCAGTCAGTAGATACTGCCAGATGCAGGGATTCGATGCGTCCTCTCATTGAGAAGGACATCAGAGAGGTATTGGAGTTAATAGATGAGTAACACTTTTGAAACGGAGAGACTGATTCTGCGTCCCTTTGAAGAAAGTGACGCAGAAAGCATATTTGAATATGCAAAGGATGACCGCGTCGGACCCATTGCAGGCTGGCCGGTACATACCAGCGTAGAAAACAGCAGGGAAATCATAAGGGATGTACTTGCTGTTACTGAGACCTATGCCATATGCCTGAAAGAGGATAACAGAGCCATAGGTTCTGTTGGTCTCATGATAGGTGAAAAGAGCAATCTGGGCATAGGAGAGAATGAAGGCGAGATCGGCTATTGGATCGGCGCCCCGTTCTGGGGTCAGGGTCTGGTGCCAGAGGCGGTTATGGCAATCATAGGCCATGCCTTTGATGATCTGAATCTTGAATCCTTGTGGTGCGGATATTTTGAAGGAAATGAAAAGTCGAGACGCTGCCAGGAAAAATGTGGCTTTGCATATCATCATACCAGCAGGGACATCTATTGGGAGCTGATGGACGACATAAGGACCGAACATGTTACAGTGCTGAGAAAGAAATGAGGAAAAGAAAATGAAAGAGCGCATTTATCGCACGCCAAAAGGAGAGATTCATTACTGGATCAATGAATTTAAGGAAGGAAGAGACACTCTGATTCTTTTGCCGGGTCTGACCGCAGACCACAGACTGTTTGACAGGCAGATTGAATACTTCCGGGAGAAATATAACATATTGACATGGGATGCTCCCGGACATCATGCATCAAGACCGTTTTCTCTGGATTTCACACTGGAGTTTAAGGCCGTATGGCTGCATGAGATCATGAAGGAGAACGGAATAGTAAAGCCTGTACTTGCAGGTCAGTCCATGGGAGGCTATGTGGGTCAGATGTTCATACAGCTCTATCCCGAAGAACTGAAGGGATTCATATCCATCGATTCGGCCCCTCTTCAGCGGAAGTACATGACCGCAGCGGAAATCTGGGCGCTCAAAAGAACCGGTCCCATGTATAAAGCATATCCATGGAAGAGACTTCTGAAGGATGGAGCAAATGGATGCTCTGAAACCGAATACGGAAGAGAACTCATGAAGATAATGATGGAGACATATGACAAGGCATATTATGTGAAACTTGCAGCCCATGGCTATGGAATGCTTGCTGCTGCCGTCGAAAGAGAGTATCCTTATGAGATTGACTGTCCGGTCATGCTCATATGTGGAGAAAATGACAAAGCAGGAAGCACAAAGAGATATAACCGGAAATGGGCAGAACAGACAGGATACCGCATGGAATGGATAGAGGGAGCAGGACATAACTCAAATACTGACAGGCCTGAAGCAGTGAACGGGCTGATCGAAGATTTTATGGAGGAATTGGAAATTGGAGAAGAAATATAAATACATGAGAATTCAGGGACGAAATCTTGTAATCAATACATTGACCGGAAAAGGAATATTTGGACTCTGCATGGAAGCCATAAGGAACAAGGTTATGGATGATGAGGATGCAGAACTTTACATGGAGATAGATGCATGGTTTGCAGAAAACCTTCCGTGGCCTGAACCATGCAAGAATCAGGAAAGCGTAGTCTGCTATTTCAAGACGGAGAATGCAGATGAGATGATGAAGTGGATGAAGCCGACCTTATGGCTGCTTGACAGATATGACATTCCATACTATCTGGTATATACAAACTCACCTGGTGAAATTATATATGAGGATCAGTATCAGGTTGTTGCAAGAGTTGATGATATTGTTATACAGCCTGTGCCTGAATCATGGTCAGACGACTATGAACAGGCAAAATAGAGAAATTGCTTCTTGACTCTCCCCATGGAGCAGAGAATAGACTATCACTGACGGAAAGGAGCAGTATCATGCTTAGGATTGGAGAATTTTCAAAGCTGTCAATGACAACAGTAAAGGCACTCAGGTATTACGAAAAGGAAGGCCTTCTCATACGCGCATCCATTGACGAATGGACAGGGTACCGTCATTATGAGACGTCTCAGCTGGAGACTGCCGCAAAAATCAAGTCATACAGGCAGCTTGGTCTATCCATTGAGGAGATCAGGCGCATCTTTTCCGGAGAGGATGCAAGAGCAATCCTTTCTTCTAAGGCAGAGGCCATAAGAAGAGAAAAGCATGATATGGAACTAAAACTTTCCGCCATAGAATTTATTCTGGAGGGAAAAGAAATGAAGTATCAGGTAACAGTAAAGGATATTCCGGAGATGATCATATATACTTCGGAGACAGTGCTTGAGAAGTACAGCGACTGCATGCAGTGGATTCCGTCAGTCGGAGCAGAGTGCATGACTCTGAATCCAGCCATGAAATGTGCAGAGCCGCCATATGAGTTCTGTGAATATCTGGATGGTGAGTACAAGGAGAGAAATGTAAGAATCAGGCACAGCGAAGCAGTCACATCTTTCGGGAAGGAGAGTGAGAACATTAAGTTCAGGTCGCTTCCGGCTGCAAAGGTGCTCAGCATCTATCACAAGGGCACATATGACAACATCGGCGAAGCATATGCATTCATCATGGAATATGCAGAGAAGAACGGCTATGAGATAGATGGCTTTGCAAGAGAGTCATATATTGACGGCATATGGAACAAGGAAGATGTCAGTGAATGGCTGACGGAAATCCAGCTTCCGGTAAAATAATGAAATCAGACCGAAAGGTTTGATAATATTTATTAAATTAAGGAGAGTGCTTTTTGATTAAAAAGACAAGAATGGAGATTGTGGCATAGCCCGGGAGGTTTTGTCATGGTCGAAAAACCTCCCGCGTACAGCAGCTTTTGTCAACAGTTTTCAGGAGGTAAAATAATGAATAAGATAGACTATGTCATTCGTTTAGAAAAGAAAGAAGAAAGAAGAGAAGTAGAAAACCTTGTCAGGGAAAGCTTCTGGAATGTATACCGCCCGGGATGTCTTGAACATTATGTTCTGCATATGCTTCGAGATGATCCGGATTTCATTCCGGAACTTGATTTTGTCATGGAAAAGGACGGAAGGCTTATCGGGCAGAACGTGTTCATGAAGGCAGAGGTTTCTTCTGATGATGGGAGGAAGATTCCAATCCTGACAATGGGTCCGATCTGCATTGCAAATGATCTTAAGCACCAGGGCTATGGCAAGGCGCTTCTGGACCATTCCCTGGAGAAGGCCTGTGAGATGGGCTTTGGTGCCGTAATGTTTGAGGGAAACATCGATTTCTACGGAAAGAGCGGCTTTACTTTTGCCAGTGAATATAAGATCCGCTACCACGGCCTTCCGGAGGGCGAGGATGCATCTTTCTTTCTTTGCAGAGAACTGAAGCCGGGATATCTTGACGGCATAACAGGAGAGTATGCGACTCCATCAGGATACATGGTTAATGAAGTGGAAGCAGAGAAGTTTGATCTGGAATTTCCAGCAAAGGAAAAACTGAAGCTTCCTGGACAGATTTTCTAGATGAAATGGGCGGGGCAGCATCGCTGCTTCGCCTTATGAACGAAGGAGCGGTAGAGATGAGGAAGAAACCGGAATTTACCTGGGATACAATGAAAAGAATGAAGGATATGACATGGTTTACGCATGCAAAGATATTTGATGACCTTCTGATTGTCGCACAGAGAGAGACCGCATGCTATGTCCTTAAGACAGAAGAAGGGCTTACTGTGATTGACGGCATATGGCCGGATAGGAGGGCATATGATGAAATCCTTCTGGCCATCGAGGATGCAGGCTGGGGCAATGAGAAGATTACAAAGTTCATGATCACTCATGGACATAAGGACCATGTGGGATGCGGAAAGCATATTGCAGACAGCCATGATGTGAAGACATATCTATCGGCAGCCGATGATGCGCTGAGACTTGATACACCTCACAATGATGACTTTGATGATAGCTTCAGGGATTTTGATATTGACTGCCACATATCGGATGGAGACATGATAGATGGAATAAAGGTGATAGGAACTCCAGGTCATACAAAGGGATGCATGAGCTTTATCTTCCCTGTTCATGATGATGGAGAAGAGCACATGGCATGTCTCTTTGGAGGGGCAACTCCTCCATGGGATGATGAAGAGGGAAAGAAGAAACAGAGGGAATCTGTTAGCAGATTCAAGGAGAAGGCGAAGGAATACCACTGTGACGTAGCGCTTGCAAACCATACATTTGTAGACAATGGACAGGAAAGAATAGCATACAGCAGGGAGAGAATGGAGCACATGCCAAACATATATGTGTTTGGTGAGGATGGTGTACAGAGATTTCTGGATGTTTTTCTTGAAATTGCCAGATGATGAATATTATAGTAAATGCATCCGGTACAGACTCATCAGGGAGCAGTTTGAATGCATGGCAGAGTGCCTTGCCTGGGAGAAGGTATTTTATCTGGACGATTCGGCTACAGCTGCCGATGATCTTAAGAACAACGAGAAAGCAATGAAAGAGCTGATTGAAACAGGGAGGAAGTTATGAGATATCTGATTACAGCCTATGATGGAACGGATGAAGGTGCACCGGACAGAAGAATGTCAGTAAGAGGGGAGCATCTTTCAAACATATTGAAGGTGAAGGAAAAGGGAAGCGTCATATGCGCAGGAGGTCTTCCTGATGAAGAGGGCAGACTGATCGGTTCATTTCTTGTCATGGAATTTGAGACAAGAGAGCTTCTTGATGAATACCTTGCTTCCGAGCCCTATATGCTCAATGGGGTATGGCAGGATGTTGAGATTGTTCCATGTCATGTGGTCATCCAAAACGACGAAATGGTCGGGAAATGACCTCTGCTCATGGACATGGATCTATTTCACGGAATCAATAATTTCAGACTTGTGTTTTTTGAAAAGTGCGATATATTTGTAGTTGAAAAGATTTGTATCATGAGGAGGACAAGAACTTGAAAAAGAAAATTCTAATGATGACTGTATCACTGCTATGTCTGATGCTGGTGCTTGCCGGCTGCGGAGGAGCGGAAGAAAGTACAGACGCAGGAGAAGGCGAAAGCGCCGCCAAAACTGTTTCTTTCGGATTGGATGAAACAGTCGTAAAGGAAGACTTCTGTGAAATGAGCCAGCTGTATGCAGAGGTGCTGGACGATGAGGCAAAGGCCCAGGGCTGGTGGTACTATTATACCGATACGGATGAAAACCCTGCAGAAACCAAAGCATGGGAAATCTCAGAGGAAGATTATACAACCGTTGAAGTGCTGTTTTCTACAAAGAACATTTCCAAAGAGCCACAGATTTTTGGAGACAAGATTACGGCAAAGATGATCTATCTGGAAAATGATGAAGCTGATCCGGTTGAATTTGAAGGGACCGTATTCCAGCAGAATCCCGGACAGAAGGACCAAAGCGGGGAAGTAATCATGTGGTCAACGAAGCCGGCGGAAGTTGCTGCCGATGAAACTGTCAATGTTTCTTTCAGATTTGACATTCCAAAGGATGTATATGAGAAGATCTACAAGACAGCAAAGGGAGAAGATACAGGGATCCAGGAAACCTGTGAGTTCAGCTTTGGCGATGAAACAACCTACGTCATCGACCTGAAAAAAACTCTGATTTTGGCTAGTGAGTATGAGAACTGAACCTGATTGGACAAATGCAGCATGAAATAGCCCCGGGAGAGTAACCGGGGCTATGCTTTACTTATTTTCCAGTCCTTCATAATACAGATATTCCATTTCAGACTTTTGTCTTCCATGCGGAAGCTTCATTTTTATTGCAAGAATCTTGCGCCTGATCAGGATGAACATCGGAAAAAGGATGCCGATACCGGCAGCAATCTTAAAGATGAAGACCCAGATTCCGGCATCCGGCCAGATCTGCGGAATTGCCCAGCATACGCCGCTGATGGCTGCAGTTCCTCCAAGAACAATGAGAATGTTCTTTCTGTTCAGCATCTCCTTCAGCGGAATGTCAGGAAAAGCAATCTTCAGGCAGGCGGCAAGGCTTCCCAGAATGATCAGCACTGTTACAGCCCATCCTGCAAGGACCGAACCGATTGGTGTAGCGATAGCGGCCATGAGGAGATCTGTGCCCCAGCTGATGGCAGCTCCAATGGCATAAAATGGTGCAAGAAGTGCCTTACTGATCGTATCTCTGGAATTCTTCTGTGTCATTTTCTGTTCATCATCTGCTGCAACTGATGCATATTCATCGATGGACATGACAACAGGATCAGGCAGCTGGATGTTTTCATAATCTATGGGAGAATCTGCCGCAGCTGCACCGCCTGCAGCGATGGCAGCAGCAAGAGCAACGGCTGCTGTTTTTTTGGCATTCTCTTTTTTTTCTTCTTCTGTCAGCAGATTTTCGTTCATCATAATCCCTTTCTTTATCATAGGTTCATCACAAACTAATGATAAAATAAAACACATAAATTTTCAAGAGAGAGTTATGGAGCAGGGCGGCACATATGGTATAATGAAAAAAGTTGTAATCTGCGAAAGGAAGATTTGATATGAAAAAGAAAATTGCAGTATTTGCAGCGCTGATACTCACCATGGTATTCATGACGGCCTGCGGAACAACTGGTTTTACAACAATCATGGAAGGCTATTCCGACGGTATGGGCGATTATGGGATTATTTCCATCACAAAAGATGGAGAAACAAGAAAAATGAAAGCGGACAGCTTCGCCATGCGGAATCTCCACCTGGCACTGGGAAATGCAGAACTGACCAATGAAAGATATGCAGACAGCATCGAGGGAGAATGCTACGAGCTCCTGTTTCTTCCAAGCTATCTGCCGGACGGAGATTTCAAGAATGTTCCGGTTCTCATCAGCGATCAGGGACAGGTGCTGGTGGATGGATTCAAGGCATATGATATTTCAGATATTGAAAACATTCTGAAAGAGCTTCAGAAAGCGTATGAGGATGCTCTAACGGATGAACCGGCGCCTCATGAAATGGAAATGGAACAGGGTAGTGTCAAATAGGTTATGAAAACACCGGGCAAAGAAAAATGCCCTGAATTGTACTTTGAATAGTAAATAGTAGAGCTTTCAGAGCGGAGCTGCCACCCTTGACAGCGCACCGGGTCAATGCTGAACAGGCCTCACCGA
>JAZRWY010000085.1:0-16981 GCA_045599945.1 Anaerovoracaceae bacterium
AATTTAAGATAGGTAGTTGACACTACCAGCCACAATGGGAGGAAAACCATATGATAAGAGTAAAGAAGACAAGCAGAATAGATGTTGAAGAAATTGCAGCAAAGCAGGGCGAAGGCTTTTCCTTTGCAGACTATTCCATCATAAATACGGGAAATCCATGCATGATCTTTGAAAAGAAACTGTCAGAAACAGAAACAAGATATATCGTAAGATTTCATACAAGGGTAGGCCTCCACAGACAGTGCTCGTTTACGGCAGTAGATGCAAAGCTGGTTAATGCATATCTTTTTAGAGGAGAACTTTACGCCTACCTTGAAGATGGTGAAGGAAACGTTTCTCTTGCAAGACTTGAGCCGGATACAAAAGAAGACCTGGTAGCCATAGAAAAAGGTCCGGTCGTATCCTATGCAAGCAAGGAAAAGGATGCGTTTGCTCTTGGATATGAGGATGGAAAGGTCATCCGGTATGTCAAGGGAAAGGGAGAAGTGCTGGCTTCCGGTGCAGAAGGCATTGAGGCAGAAGCACGAGGTCTTGTATCCTTTGACTGCAACGAAAGGATGATGTGGATGGACCTTGCGGAAGGAAAGATCAAGAGACAGATGGTCGCAAGCATCGAGGAGTACGACATGGATGTTGAGGATGTGGAATGTTTCATGATTTCAAGAGATGACAGAGAAGCCCTGATTTTTAAGGAAGGCAGAGTGCAGAAGCTGAAGAAAGTAAAGGACGGAGACACCTTCTCCTTTGTTGATCCAGAGCCATGCGAGGGGCTTGAAGGTGAAGTGTGCAGGATGAACAAAAGCACTCTGGCCATATTTGACGGGAAATATATTACTGTAGGGACAATATAGAGTTGAGCTTTGTAGATTATCAACAAAAAATCTCTTTTTCATTATTAACAAAATACAAAATGCTGTTGACGAACCATACTTTTACTGATATACTGTACTAAAGTAATGGAGGAAATAAAGCAATGGCAAGGATGAGAACATACTTAAAAAAACATGGTAAATGTTAACATCTGCTCATAGGATAGATTCGTTTTATGGGGAGATGAATTTTGCTTACCATGAGACGAATGCAAAGATTGCTTGGATAGTGGATCGTCACATGGTATGTGGCGATTTTGTTATATACAGGAGGAAAAAGAATGATAAGAATCGGCATAATGGGATATGGAAACCTGGCAAGAGGTGTGGAAGCTGCTGTAAAAAAGAATGACGACATGGAGCTGACAGCAGTATTTACAAGGAGAAATCCGGAAAGCCTGCAGATCAGAGACGAAAATGCAAAGGTATTAAAGGCAGAGGACGTTTATGGGTATAAAGATGAAATCGATGTTCTGGTACTCTGCGGAGGCTCCAAGGATGATCTGATGGGGCAGAGTCCACTGTATGCCAGAGACTTCAATGTGGTTGACAGCTTTGATACCCATGCAAACATTCCGCAGCATTTTGCGAATGTAGATGCCGCAGCTTCAGAAAACGGAAATCTGGCGCTGATTTCATCCGGATGGGACCCGGGTCTGTTCTCCATCAATAGAATATATGCAGAGTCTGTTCTTCCGGGCGGTGAAACATATACCTTCTGGGGCAAGGGCCTTTCACAGGGACACTCGGATGCCATCAGAAGAATTGAAGGCGTATTGGATGCCAGACAGTATACCATTCCCAATGAAGAGGCAATGAACCAGGTGAGAGCAGGTCTTAATCCGGAACTTTCCACTGGAGACAAGCATACAAGAGAGTGCTTTGTCGTTGCTGAGGAAGGTGCAGATCTGGAGAGGATTGAAAAAGAAATCAAAGAGATGCCGAACTATTTTTCAGATTATGAAACAACCGTAAACTTCATTTCCATGGAGGAACTGAAAAAGAATCACGGTTCCATGGCGCATGGTGGCTTTGTCATCCGCAGCGCAAAGACCGGATGGGAAGATGATCAGACGGCTATCATAGAATACAGCCTGAATCTAGGTTCCAATCCTCAATTTACAGGAAGCGTTCTTGCAGCTGCTGCAAGAGCAGTTTACAGGATGAACAGGGAAGGTATGAGCGGAGCCATTACCATGGCAGATATTCCGCCTGCAAAACTGAGCATAAAGACAAGAGAAGAAATGCTGGAGAAGATGTTATGATAGAAAACAGAGAATATAGAGAAATTGCTGAAAAAATGGGAACGCCGGTCATGGTATATGATGAGGATGCCATTGTAGAGAGAATGCGGGAATATACCGATAATTTCCGTTCCTATCTCTTTAAGACAAAGGTGCTTTATGCATCCAAGGCATTTATCTGCGGTGCGATGGCAAGGCTGGCGGAACAGGAGGGACTCTGCTTTGATGTTGTATCCGGAGGAGAGGTAAATCTCCTGAAGGCAAACAGAATCACGCCGGAGAAAATATATTTCCATGGCAACAACAAGACGCGGATTGAACTGATAGAGTTTCTCAAATATGGAAAAGGAACCATCATTGCAGATAACATGGATGAAATTCGGCTGCTGATTGAAGTCGCAGAAGACATTGAAGAAGATGCCGCTGTCATCATAAGGATCAATCCGGGCATTGATGCCCATACGCATGAATACATCAAGACGGCGACGAAGGATTCCAAGTTCGGAATATCTTCTGACGACAAAGAGGGAATCCTGGAAATGGTAAAAGCAGTCAGGGAATGCGAGTTTCTGAAATTCAAAGGCTTCCATGCACACATCGGTTCCCAGATCTTTGATAAAAACGCATTTCTGGATGAGATCCATGTGATGTGCGAGTTTTTGGAAACCATGAAAAAAGAATATGGTGTTTCTGCGGAGACACTGGATCTTGGCGGAGGATTTGCCATTCGTTTTACAGACAGCGATGCGCCGATTCCGATTCCGATGCTCTGTCAGGAAATGATAGCCACCCTGGAAGCAGAGATGGAGCAGAGAAATCTGGATATTAAGGAAGTGCTCATTGAACCGGGCAGAAGCATTGCCGGAGAAGCAGGCGTCACCATCTATTCTGCAGGAGCTCTGAAAAAGACGGCAACAAAGGAATTCCTGTTCATCGATGGCGGAATGAGCGACAACATACGTCCGGCCCTCTACCAGGCAGAATATGAGTGTGAAAATCTTTCAAGACCGGATGAAGAACCTGTCAGGGAATATGAAGTGGCAGGAAAATGCTGTGAATCCGGGGACATCCTGATTCATGGCGCGAAGCTTCCGAAAACAGAAAGAGGAGATTTCATCAAGGTGAATGCAACGGGTGCATATGGATATGCCATGGCATCCAACTATAACCGGATGGGAAGACCGCCGGTGGTATTTGTTCGGGAAGGCATTGCAAAATGCGTTCTGAGAAGAGAGTCATATATAGATATGAGGTCCCTGGAGACAGAGACAACGCTTTAAGATATATCAATACAGTGAGAGAAGAGGTATAAAAAAATGGAAAGAATTACAGGATCAATCGTAGCATTAATTACACCATTTGCCGAAGATGGCAGTGTAAACTTTGAAAAGCTGGGAGAACTGCTGGACTGGCATGTTGAAAACGGAACAGATGCAATTCTGGTGCTGGGAACAACCAGTGAATCTCCTACCATGTCACATATTGAAGACCTTAGAATCTGTGAATATGCAGTAAGAAGAGTTGGCGGAAAGGTTCCGATTATTGCGTCCTCCGGCTCCAACTGTACACAGACAGTTATCGAAAAGTCTCTGGATTTCCAGAGAGCAGGAGCAGATGCACTTCTGAACATTTCGCCATACTATAACAAGGCAAACAAGGAAGGAATGTACAGACATTTTGCGGATGTAGCCGATGCGGTAGACATTCCAATCATTCTGTATAATGTACCGGGAAGAACCGGCTGCAGCATTCCGGTGGATGTAGTGGGAAGATTATCTGCGCACGAAAAGATCATCGGCATTAAGGAAGCAAGCGGCGACTTATCCTATGTTGCAAAGATTGCAAAGTATGCCAATGAGAATTTTGCAATCTACAGCGGAAATGATGACGTAATCCTTCCGGTATTATCTCTTGGCGGAAGCGGTGTTATTTCAGTACTTGCAAATATCATGCCGCAGGAAACCCATGACATGGTCATGAACTTCCTGAACGGAAACATGCAGGAAGCCATAAAAGAACAGGTAAGACTGATGCCGCTGATCAACAATCTGTTCATCGAAGTAAATCCTATCCCTTGCAAGGAGGCAATGAACCTGATGGGAATGGGAGTTGGCGGATTCAGACTTCCGCTCTGCCATGCAGATCCGGCAAATGTTGAAATCCTTAAGAAGTCAATGGAGGATGCAGGACTGTTATGATAGGCGTTGAACTTTTCGGATATGGAAAGATGGGAAAACTCATCGAAGAAATCGTAAATGATACGGACGGACTGGTAATGGCAGGCATCCATGACATTGATCTTGATGATGAAAAAGATGTGAAATGTGACAGGTACGTTGTCGTGGATTTTACACACAAGAGCTTTCATCATCATGCAGTGGAGTATGCCGTGGAGCATGGATATGCCCTGGTCAGCGGAACAACAGGACTTGACGAAGAACAGATGGCTGCGCTGAAAACTGCAGGACAATCCATTCCTGTCTGTCACAGCACCAATTATTCCTACGGCGTTTTAGCACTGAAGAGGATTATTCGTGCAGCAGCAGAGATTCTGGGAGACTGGGACATTGAACTGACGGAGACGCACCACAACCAGAAGGTGGATGCACCTTCCGGGACAGCAAAGACAGTGGCGGAAATTCTGACAGATGTTACAGGAAAACATGCGGTCATGGACCGTATAGGAAAAAGAGAAACTGACGAAATCGGCGTTCACGCCCTGCGAGGCGGCACTGTTGCGGGAATTCATACGATAGACTTTTTCGGCAGCGAAGAGTCCATCACCATTACGCATCATGCACAGAGCAGAAGAATCTTTGCAGAGGGAGCAGTAAAGGCAGCCATGCAGATGAAAGAAGTACCTGGATTCTATACCGTAGACGATATTCTTTAGAAGCTTGGGAGAGGGAAACCTCTCCTTCTTTTGTTCACAGGAAAACAGACATGTGGTAAAATAAAAAGGTAATATATGAGAAAGAAGGAAAACGGATGGAAACTTTAAACCTGGAAGCCATGAGTGATGAAATGATCAGAGACATGCTGGAAGATGCAGACATGCTTCCGCCGGATGTTGTAAAAAGAATGAAGCAGAAACTCGGCATTGAGAAAGAAGATGTGGTGCAAGGCATCAGTCCGGACATTCTTGCTGTCATCGGTCAGCTGGTATCCGCAATGAAGGAATCCGGCATGACAGAAGATGACATGATAGAAGAAATCTGTGTTCTGTATGATCTGACAGCGCAGCAGGCACAGCGTGCTATTGCTGCGGAGTATGCCAGAAGAAAAGGCAGATAGGATTTGATGAACCAGTAGGCATGCTGGTTCTTTTGCATGGTGATGGAGAAACGAAATGAAAGATTTTGTATTAAAAGGAGATATTGTATATAGCACGGACCAGAAGACACTGATCTGTGTGGAGGACGGATATGCGGTCTGTGTGGACGGAAAGTCCAGAGGTGTGTTTTCCCGGCTCCCGGCAGAGTATGAAGGCATGGAGACATTAGATTATACGGGAAAACTCATCATGCCCGGCATGGTGGACCTGCACATCCATGCGCCGCAGTATGCGTTCCGGGGACTTGGAATGGACCTGGAACTGCTGGACTGGCTGGCAACATATACCTTCCCGGAAGAAGAAAAATACAAGGAACTGGCATATGCAGAAAAGGCATATGGCATCTTCGTGCGGGAAATGAGAAACAGCGCAACGACGCGCGCTGTCATTTTTGCGACCGTTCATCGCGAATCGACCATATTGCTGATGGACATGCTTGAGAAGGCAGGTCTGGACACTTATGTCGGAAAGGTCAACATGGACAGGGACGCGCCGGATGGATTAAGAGAGCTGAGTGCCAGCATGAGCGCCTATGATACCTTTGGATGGATCAATAAGGTAAACGGCAGGTATGAACATACCCGACCGATTCTGACACCGAGATTTCTGCCGAGCTGCTCAGATGAACTTCTTTCGGAACTTCATGAGGTGCAGAAGGCCTATGGACTCCCGGTTCAGTCGCATCTTTCTGAAAATCCGGGTGAAGTTGAACTGGTAAAAAAACTGTTCCCAAAGGCAGCATTTTATGGCGACGGCTACGATAAATATGGCCTTTTTGGCGGCGATGTGCCGACCATCATGGCACACTGCATCTACAGTACCCCAGAGGAAATAGAGCTGATGAGGGACCGCGGTGTATTTGTGGCACACTGCCCGGCTTCCAACATGAATCTGTCGTCAGGGATAGCACCCATCCGAAAATATCTGGAGCTAGGCATGAATGTGGGACTTGGAAGTGATGTTGCAGGCGGAGAATCCGAATCCATTTTCCGGAGCATCTCCGATGCCATTCAGGTCTCCAAACTGTATTGGAGAATGGTGGATAATGCAAAGAAACCGCTTACTTTTGAAGAGGGATTTTATCTTGCAACCCTTGGGGGTGGGAAATTCTTCGGAAAAGTTGGAAGCTTCATGGAAGGCTATGAATTTGATGCAGTAATCATTGATGACAGTGCACTTTCCATCAAGAACGATCTGGACATCCGGAGCAGGCTGGAACGTGCAGTATATCTGGAAGCAGATGATGACTATATTCTGGACAAGTATGTTTCCGGAAGAAAAATTGAAATTGAGAATAAGATGTAACATGAATGATAAAAAGCGGCAGGAATGCCGCTTTTTATGTATCCGTAATCAGATGGCTGCAAGAAGCGCATCCACTTCTTCTTCTGTTGTTCCAAAGGATGTTACAAATCTGACATAGGAATGGGTATCGTCCGTCGCCCCCTGGATTTCAAAGGCAAAATCCTTTTCCAGCCGCCTGATTTTTTCATTGGAAAGAATCGGGAAAATCTGATTGGTAGGAGAATCTGCATACATTTTGTAGCCTTTTGCCTTGAATCCGTCTGCCAGCTTTTTTGCCAGCTGATTGGAATGATGGCCCAGTCTGAAATACAGATCATCGGTAAACAAGGCCTTGAACTGGACGCCGTAGAATTTCCCTTTTGCCAGCATACCGCCCCTTTGTTTGATCATATAGCGGAAGTCTTCCTTCAGTTTTTCGTTCATGATCACCAATGCTTCCCCAAACAGAGCACCGTTTTTTGTTCCCCCGATATAAAAGGCATCGGTATGGTCTGCGCAGTCGCGGATGTCCATATCGGATGCATCCAGTCCGCAGGACAGTCTGGCACCATCCATGTAAAGGTAGAGGCCATGCCTGTCGCAAGTTTTCCTAAGCGCTTTCAGATGCTCGATGGAATAGACGGTTCCCAGCTCTGAACTCTGTGAGATATATACGAATTTTGGCTTTACCATATGCTCGTCGACATGAAAAGCAACCGCTTTTTCAATCTCTTCCGGATACACCAGTCCGTCCGGTGATGGTATATGAATGACTTTATGGCCGGTTGCTTCGATGGATCCGGTTTCATGTACACAGATATGTCCGGTATATGCGGCAATGACGGCTTCATGGGGACGAAGAAAAGCAGCGATGGACGTCAGATTACATGGCGTTCCCCCAACCATGAAGTGGATGGCTGCATCGTCTCTTCCGATGGTTTTCTTTAAGATCTCCTGCGCTTCTTTGCAGTAGGCGTCATCTCCATATCCGGGAGTATGGACCAGGTTTGCTTCTTCTATTGCTTTCAGCACTTCCGGATGAGCACCGAGAGTATAGTCTGATTTAAAATAGATCATGTTTTCATTCCTCCAATATATAAATAGTATAGCATATTTTTCCCAACAGGAGACAGTTTAATGGTATAATGAGATGTTAAGAAAATCAGGAGGGAAAAATGAACTTCTATACTGTAGAATTTATGGACAATCAGCTGAAGATTCTGGACTGCCAGCGTCTGCCTTCCGACGAGGTATATGTTTCGCTGGAAACAAAAGAAGATGTATGGGATGCCATCAAAAAATTGAAGGTAAGGGGCGCACCGGCAATCGGTGTCTGCGCTGCATACGGACTCTATGTTGCTGTCAGGAATGTGCAGGAGAATTTCGAGGCGGAATTCAAGGCGGCAAAAGATTATCTTGCAACTTCCAGACCGACGGCTGTCAACCTGTTTTGGGCACTGGACCGGATGGACCGGATATATGAAAGGGTAAAAGACCTTCCGCTGGATGCCATCAAGAAGGAACTTCTTGCAGAAGCAGACCGGATCTATGAAGAAGATGCCAATGCCTGCTACATGATGGGCGTTCATGGATTGAAACTCCTAAAGCCCGGCATGGGAATTCTGACCCATTGCAATGCAGGGGCTCTGGCCGCAACAAAATATGGAACATGTCTTGCTCCCATTCATCTTGGGCAGGAACAGGGCTACGGGTTCAAGGTTTTTTCCGATGAAACAAGGCCGCTGCTGCAGGGCGCAAGAATGACAGCCTGGGAACTGGCAAAGGATGGGGTAGATGTTACAACCATCTGCGACAACATGGCATCCATTGTCATGAAGCAGGGAAAGATAGATGCTGTTCTGGTCGGCTGCGACCGGATGGCAGCAAATGGAGACGGTGCAAATAAGATTGGCACATCAGGAGTTGCAATCCTTGCAAAGGAGTATGGAATTCCGGTATATTTCTACGTACCTACATCTACCATTGATATGAATACGCCGGACGGAGAGCATATCGTCATTGAGGAAAGAGACCCGGAGGAGATCCGTTCCCTATGGTATGAGAAACCGATGGTTCCTGCCGGCGTAAAGACATACAACCCGGCATTTGATGTTACCGATCATAAATACATTACGGCGGTTGTCACAGAAAAAGGCATTGTCTATCCGCCATATGAAATAAACTTAAAGAAACTGTTTGAGGAAACATGAGCTACAAAGTGAAACTGAAGACTTTCGAAGGTCCCTTTGATCTTCTGGTCTATCTGATTGAAAATGCACAAGTAAATATCTACGACATTCCCATTGCAGACATAACGGCGCAGTATCTTGCCTACCTGGATGCAATGAAAAAGCTGGATGTTGCCATTGGCAGCGAATTTCTTGTGCTGGCGGCGCAGCTCATAGAAATAAAGTCTAAGATGCTGATTCCACGCACAACAGACATCGGCGGCAATCTGGTGGAAGAAGATCCCAGAAGTGAGCTGGTGGAACGGCTGGTGGAATACCGGATGTTCAAGGAAGCCTCTCAGATGCTGTCGGACAGAGAAGAGTTGACTTCCCGTATTTTTGAAAAGCCCCAGGAGGACATTTCAGAATACCTGGACGCACCGGATGAATATCTGAGCCTGGAAATCACAAGGTTTGTCAATGCGTTCAACCTTTTCATCAATAAGAAGCAGAGGGTGGAGGCGGTGCGAAAGAAGTATGTAAGTGTCAGAAGAGAAAGAGAAAGCACAGAAAGCAGAATTTCCTTCATACGGAACATTTTTAAGACGAGAAAAATCCGGACCATCCATTTCAGGGATACCATATCCGATGCAAAGGATAAATACGATATTGTTCTTTCTTTTACATCACTTCTTGAGATGGTCAAGGAACGAGCAGTAGAGGCGGAGCAGGAGACAATGTATGGTGACATTCTCCTGACAAATCTGGAGGAAGAATAGATGACAAGCAGAAAGACAATGAAATCGGCATTTGAATCCATGATGTTTACATGGGGACAGCCCCTTGAGGCGAAAACTGCCGGAGACATATTCAACATACCAAAAGATGATGCATATGAACTTTTCAAAGAGCTTCAGAAAGAATATGATGAAGAGGGAAGAGGAATCCGCATCCGTGAAATCAATCAGGCGTTTCAGTTTGTGACAGAAGCAGAAAATGCAGAATACATAGAAAAACTGTGCACACCGGTAAAGGTGAAGAAACTGAGCCAGTCTGCACTGGAGGTCCTTGCAATTGTTGCATACAAGCAGCCGGTGACAAAGGGTGAAATAGAAGCAATCCGGGGAATCCGCTGCGACCGTGTGGTGGAAGGGCTGATGGACAAAGAGCTGATAGAAGAAAAGGGAAGGTCCAATGCAATCGGAAGACCAATACTCTATGGAACAACAGACAGATTCCTGAAGCAGTTCGGCTTTACAAGCCTAAAGGATCTGCCGGTCATCGAGGACATAGAATCAGCAATCGAACTGCCGGATAATGAAGATGGCCCTCTTGCAGAGCAGATCGAAATTGAAATCTAAGGAGCAGAATATGACAATCGTAAAAATAATCCTGCTGGTTCTCGGCATGCTCATTGGAGGACTGGGTTCCTATCTTTATCTGACAAACAGAAATGCGGAATATCTTTTGACGGAAAAAGTACAGGGAACGGTAACGCAGACGGAAGAAAAACCGGTCCGTGCAAAAGATAAAAAGGGAAATGTCATTGAAGGCGTGGACCATCTGACATATTTCAGAGTGGATATTGACGGGAAACCGTATGAAACAGCAAGAGTAACAAGAAATAAATACATGGAAGGCCAGACCATTGAACTGAGATGCGATCCCGAAAACAGAAGAAATGTGGAAGAGGCAGCTTCTGTTCCGCCAAATGCCAGGCTCGCAGGAGCCGGCTGCATGCTGATTGGAATCGGACTATTGATCTTTGGTCTGCTATAGGAGGAATGGATGTACGACTGCGCAAGATGTAAAGTTTTTGCTTGTGAAAGAGGATTAAAAGGGCAGGAACCGGAAAACTGTCCCATGAAAAAACCGGAGGCTGCAAAAGCATCCAGAAAAGAATATCTGAAAGAGGAAAACAGCAGCTTCTTTGTAGCTGCAGCAGAGGTGGAGGCAGAAGGATACTGTGAGTGGAACAGAGTCCGGGAAACCCTGGAGCTCTGCAAAAAGATGAAATATGAAGAGATCGGACTTGCCTGCTGTACCGGGTTCATAAAAGAGGCAAAGATTCTGATTGATATTTTTGAACGCAGCGGTTTTCATATGCATTCCGTTGTCTGCAAGAACGGCGGCATAGATAAGGGAGAAGCAGGAATTCCGGAAGAAGTAAAAATGCATGGCCCGTTTGAAGCAGCCTGCAATCCGGTTGGACAGGCAATGCTTCTGGCAGAGGAACAGGTGGATTTTGTCATAGTTCTCGGGCTTTGTGTCGGCCATGATTCTCTATTCTATAAATATTTTGCAAAGTATAGCGATGCATTTGTAACAACTCTGGCTGTCAAAGACCGGGTAACCGGACACAATCCATGCGCAGCACTGTATGGTGCAGGTGAATATTTCAAAAATAAGTTTGGTGATTAGATTGGAAAACATTCTGAGAAATACAGCAAAATTTGCCCTTTCTGTAGTAGAAGGATATGTACTTCCGGGCGATACTGTCATTGATGCAACCTGCGGCAATGGACATGATACGCTCTCCCTTGCACAGATGGTCGGGGAAGAAGGGAAAGTCTATGGATTTGATGTATCCGGAGTGGCAATCCAGGCGACCATGAGAAGGCTGCAGGAAAATGATGTGCAGGCGGAGATTGAGCTCATATACAATGGACATGAGGAAATGGATCTCCACATTCAGGAACCGGTAAAAGCAATCGTCTTTAATCTGGGATATCTTCCGGGGGAAGACAAGAACAATACAACAAAAGCAGCAACAACGCTGACTGCCCTGAAAAAAGCGGTGAACATGATTCAGACAGACGGCATTGTATCGGTCGTTCTCTATCCGGGGCATGCAGAAGGAAGAAAAGAGAGGGACGCGGTTCTTTCCTGGGCAGAAAAACTGGACAAAAGCATATGCCATGCGGCATATGTAAATATGATCAATCAGCCGGATACCGCGCCGGAAATCGTTTTTATTACAAGAAAGAAATAGAGGTTTACGATGCACGAATTAAAGATGACAGAAGAAAAGGCGCTGGAGCTCATTACACAGGGCATTGACTGTTCCCAGGCAGTGCTTGGTGAATTTTCGGAGGACTTCGGCATGAGCCAGGAAACAGCATACAGGATTGCAGGTAATTTTGCAGGAGGCATGTGGAACGGCCGAACCTGCGGATGTGTTTCAGGAGCCCTGATGGCACTGGGGCTCAGATACGGACAGGGACTTCCTGTGGATCCGGCAAAGAAGGAAAAACTGCAAAAAATAGCAAAGCAGTTTGAAGAAGAGTTCATCGATGAACTTGGAAGTGTGGAATGCAGAGAAATCCTGGGATATAAGATTCCGGAGGAAATGCCGCAGATCATGGCAGAAAACAAGTTTGGGACTGTATGCTGCAAGGCCGTTGTAACAGCCTGTGAAATTGCAGCTGATCTTATGGAAGAAGAATAATGATGCAGAAAGAAAAGGAGGTTCACGTCTTGTGAATCTCCTTTATTCATCTAGTCTGCTTCATCCATTCCTTGGTTTGCGAGGCGGTCCGCTTCATTATTCATTTCAGTAATCAGCAGAAAATCTTCATAACTGAAGGAACTGCCATTCCATTCCAGAAACTTTTCATATAGCCTGTCAAGATCTGTTCCCGGCGAATCCGGATTGACATGTCCTTTTACTCGGTAGAAGGATATGGCATGGACCTTAAGATATGGGAGCAGGTCCTCCCAGAGATCCCGGTTTTCCACCGGCTTTTTCTGTGCTGTCTTCCATCCGTTCTTTTGCCAGTTCACATACCATTTCTTTCGGAAGCAGTCCATCAGATAGGAACTGTCAGAAAAGACTTCAATGGTCTGACCTTCCCGGGTAATGGCTTTCAGAGCTTCCAGAAGTGCAGTCATTTCCATTCTGTTGTTTGTTGTATTCTTTTCTCCGCCGTAAAGCTCCTTGGAATGGCTGCCAAAGACCAGAAGGGCGCCCCAGCCGCCGACATTTTTATCGCTCTGGTTTCCGCGGCATCCGCCGTCGGTATAGATTCTGAGTGTTTTCATGGTAATCTCCTTTACAGGTAATATTATGCAACATTCCAGGGAAAGAAACAAGAAATATATGGTATACTATATATTGTATGAAATGAGGGAAAAGAAATGAGTTTAAAATTCTGTTCATTATCCAGCGGTTCCAGCGGAAACTGCTACTATGTGAGCGATGGAGAGACATCGCTTCTTGTGGATGCCGGAATCAGCGGGAAAAAGATTCTTGAAGGAATTGAAAAAATAGAGGAAGATAAGGATGCTCTGACAGCAATCCTTGTCACACATGAGCATATCGATCACGTAAAGAGCCTGAGCGTCATGGGGAAAAAGGTTCCGGGCATCAAGGTATATGCAACGCCGGATACGTGGCCGCATATCGAGGAAAAGGTTTCTGAGGAGCGGAGAGAAGTCATCTTTCCGGAAATGGATTTCCGGATTGGAAACATCCACATCAGGCCGTTCCGCACCAGCCATGATGCAGCCTGCTCCGTTGGGTTTTCTTTCTTAGATGACGAAAGAAAGATCAGCATTGTAACAGATACCGGATACATTCCGGAAGAAATCTATCATGAGATCAAGGACGCAGATGTATTGGTCATTGAGGCAAACCATGATGTCAATGTACTGGCCATGTGTAGCTATCCATATGTGACAAAAAGAAGAATTGCAGGAGATGAAGGGCATCTTTCCAATGTAGCCTGCGGCAACTGCATTGCAAGACTTGTCAAGGAGATTCCAAAGCCAAGACAGATTCTTCTGGCACATCTTTCCAAGGAGAACAACAGTCCGGATCTGGCACATCTGACAATCAGGAACATATTGGAAGAAAATCATCTGAAGATTGGAGAAGACCTTCAGATGGATGTTATTACCAGGGACAAAGTCAGCCCTGTATATGTGGTAAAATAATGAACATTAAGATTATATGCATCGGAAAACTGAAGGAAAAATACTGGCGGGATGCCGTGGAGGAGTATGCAAAGAGAATCTCGAGGTTTTCAAGGATTGAAATTGTAGAACTGAAGGAAACGAGAATTTCAGACCATCCGTCAGCTGCAGAGGAAGAAAAAGTGAAACAGTCGGAAGGAGAAGAAATTCTGAAGAAAATCCGAAAGGAAGATTATTGCATCACTCTAGAGATTCAAGGAAAGCAGCTGGATTCTTTAGAACTGGCGGAAACAGTGAAAATCCTTGGCCTGTCAGGACATAGTGACATTGCTTTTGTCATCGGAGGGTCCCTTGGGCTTTCTGCAGAAGTAAGCAGAAGAGCGGATTTTAAGCTTTCATTTTCAAAGATGACATTTCCGCACCAGATGATACGGGTAATACTGCTAGAGCAGGTCTATAGAGCATTTAAAATCAATGCAAATGAAAAGTACCATAAGTAGGAGGGAAGGATGAACAGATTATTCAAACTGCAGTGTCTTCTGCTGGATGAAATTGATTCCAAGGAAGATTTTGAAGGAAGAGACCAGTCACTCTACTGGGAAAAGATACATATGGCAAGCTGTGCAAGGCTTGGATATATTCTGGCGGAAAAGAGAGGCCTGGATACCGATCTGGCATCCTGTGCCTGTGCAATCCACGATTTCGGCAGAATCCAGACAGGAATCCAGAAAGACCATGCAGAGGCAGGATACGAGCCGGTGAAGCTTTTCTTAAAGAACAGCGGTCTTTTTCAGGAGGAGGAAATCGAAATGCTTGCGCTTGCTGTAAAGAATCATAGCAGCAAATCGGTAGTAGGGACATGGATTGAAGAAATTGTCAAAGATGCAGACGTTCTGGATTTTTCCATGTACGGCTATGAGATGCCAAGGCAGGAGCAGCAGGAACGGCTGGAAAGACTGCGCATGGTAAATGAATATTAAAAGAGAGAAACTGCAGAGAACAATCATCCTGCAGTTTCTTTTTCGTTCAAATATTTTTTGATTGCCTCAAAGGTCTCATCAGAAAGCACATGCTCCATCTTGCAGGCATCTTCAATGGCAGTTTCGGAGGAAACGCCAAGGGAGAGAAGAACTGAAGTCATAACTTTGTGTCTGTCATAAATCTTTTCAGCAAGGGCTTTTCCGGCGTCTGTCAGCGTGATGCTCCCATCATCACTGACCAGGATGTATTCCTCTTTTTTAAGAATACCGACCGCCCGGCTGACACTGGGCTTGGAAAAACCCATATGGTTACATATGTCGATGGATCTGACCATGTCTTTTTCTCTGGACAGGACCAGGATGGTCTCCAGATACATTTCACCGGATTCTGCGATAGCCATGATATGCTTCCTTTCACAATAAGATAAAGATATTGTAACACAGAAGGGGAGAATATTTCAAAGAAAAGAAAAAATAATATGACAGACCAGGGGCGTGGTGGTAGAATGAAGTATGAAAGAATGAAGACGAAGGAGAACAGCCATGACAATCGGAACCATTGTAGCAGCATGTCTGCTGGCAGCTGCAGTTGTACTGGCTGCAGGAAAGATATACAGAGATAAAAAGAAAGGCAGAGGAGGCTGCAGCTTCGGATGCAGTTCCTGTGCCATGAAGGACAGCTGCCATAAAAGAAAAGGAGACCAGAATGATTAAGACAAGACTGACCATAGAAGGGATGATGTGTCACAACTGCGAGGCACATATGAATGAAGCCATAAAAATGAATTTTGCCGTTCAGAGCGTTTCTTCCGATCATGAAAAGAATCTGACGGAGGTCCTTTCAGAAGAGGAACTTTCTGAGCTGAAGCTGAAAGCAGTCACGGCAGAAACAGGCTTTTCATTAAAAGCCATGGAACAGGAAGAGATAGAAGGTTTTGATTGACAAACAGAAACGGCAGTTGTATAGTGTTGTTAAAAATATGAACATATGAGTATAGCTAGGGGCGCTTAATGCTGAGATGGGAATCTTAGATTCCGGTCCCTTATACCTGAACAGGATAATGCCTGCGTAGGAAAGCAAATGAAAGCCCCTCCTATTATGGGAGGTTTTATTATGTCAAAAAACAGTCCGGCAAAAAAGATGGCATTCTGCGCCATCTGCTTAGCTCTGGCAGCGGTTACAAGCCTGATTACTCCGTACCGGTTTCCGTTCGGAGGATCTGTAACGCTGTTTTCCATGCTCTTTGTGGTGCTGCCGTCATGGTTTTACGGCGTGCGGACAGGAGCAGTCTGCGGTCTGGCCTATGGCCTGATCCAGTTTGGTCTTTCCCCTTATGTCATCTCCGTGCCGCAGTTTCTTCTTGATTATGTGCTGGCATTCAGTGTCATGTGCGTTGCAGGATTCTTCCGGGAGAAGAAAAACGGTCTGCTCATGGGATACGCTGCGGCGGTCATTGCCAGATGGGTCATTGCAACGCTTGCAGGACTGGCATGGATCAAGGCCGGTTTCATGGCATGGGATCAGTGGGATCCGATTCCTTATTCCATGGCATATAACGGAGCATACATCTTTACAGAAGCAGCCGTGACAGTTCTGCTTCTGTGCGTACCTGCAATGAAAAATGCTCTGATGCATGTAAAAAGCCTCTCAAAGTGAGAGGCCTTATTTTTTTAATCAAATTTTTTGACAGCGTTTACATACATCTGTACCATTCCGAGATTGGCATAAAGGTATGTGAACTTGTCTTTTTTTCTCGTTTCCACCAGTCCGGAATCCACAAGTTTTCTGACATGCTGAGATGTGGTTGCCTGTGCATAGCCGAATTCTTCGATGAGATCCTTGTTGCATACAGGGGTCATCTCTTTGTTGCATTTCATGATATATCTGAACATCCTGATTCTCACAGGATGCGCAAAAGCATCGGATACGTCTGCGATTAAAAGAACGTCCTGCTCCTGAAGATGATCCGGTTCCTTTCGTATTCTCATAATTGCCCTCCATTGTTTTCATTGCTTAATTACAATACAATATATAGAGAGGGATGTCAAGTTAGTGTAAAATAATTGTGGAGTTTTTGAAGAAAAAGAAATAGAGATTAATCTCCAAGTGTTAAGATAGTATTGCAAAACACAAAACAAAAGGAGCAATCTCTATGGAAAACATTATACAACAGATTACACTTGAACT
>JAZRWY010000086.1:0-19842 GCA_045599945.1 Anaerovoracaceae bacterium
ATAATTTACAAGGTTCTCAAACACACCTGTGCGCGAGCTGTAGGTTCGACAGGTTTAACCTATATCATAATTTACAAGGTTCTCAAACATACATCCGGAGTGAACGTTGGTCTCCAAAGTTTAACCTATATCATAATTTACAAGGTTCTCAAACCTCAAATTTGATTTGAAGTCATCGCCGAACCTATCCCGCTGGTAACGAGTGTACTATTACAATAATCTAAATCCTATGCATATATTATACAGTTATCTTTATCAATAATGAATCTTTTTCCTCCTTTGCATTGAAGGTTATCTGCGCTCTCTATAAAAACTAGCTGAACTTTGCTATAGTTTGCCTGCTTTATTAGTTCTTCAAGTTCCTGGCCTCTAAAATACTGGCTTAACCCAACAAAACACAGTATCTGGATTGTAGTTAAAGAGGAAATAACCTTAATGTATTCAACATACTTCTCAAGAAGTGATTCATACTCTTCTCCTATTCTAACATTGAAAAGTTTAAAAAAATCATTCCAGTCATAATCAAAATTATATTCAATATTGGAGTACTGTTCTTTGGAAATGATTTCATCCAAAAGAAGTATCATGTCACTTGCTAGCATATTCTTTTTTTCAGTCATCTCATTCCCTATTCCAGCTAAATTGTTATATAATACAGAAATCACCTTTCTGTCATTCATGTTAACACTAAACGGATTAATAACAATATCCATCAATTTACTTATTTTCTGGTCTTTATTCTTCTCAGATAAGATAAACGCTCCTTCTCCTCCATTTGTCTGCATATACAGTTCTTCAATAAAGGATCTATATGAAGAAATATTCTCAATCACTATCTCTACAGGAGTATTCTCTTCAAACTCAACGCTAAGTCCAAATGTGGCATTCACCAATTTCATAAGATTATTAACCTTTCATCAGAATCTATTACTTCCGATTGTTTCTGACCAACAATATATTCTATACGTGAAAACTGTTTTTCTGTTATCTTTAATGCTTGCACAAGACCTTTTTCTGGTTTGTTCTTTTTTACAGACTCTATGATATAGTCTGCGGCAGACGTATTCTGAGCAAGCTTGCAATAGACGCTCTCCTGCATCATCATAAACCCGCTTTTAATTAAGTGCTTTCGAAATCTAGCGTATTCTTTCCTGTCTTCAGCCGTTGTAATTGGCAGATCAAATAATACAATTACTCTCATAAATCTATAGCTCATGATTCTTAAAAAACTTAATGCAGGAGACATCTCTATCATTTAATGCATCAAGAACACTCCTTGTATAAATTTTTATGGCATTTCCTAGATATTCATATCTCCCGTCTATGAGCACCTCTTTATTCAGAATTTCAACCATGGAATGTTTTTCTTCCTTATCAAACTTATCAGGATCCATTAAAAACACAAATTCATCTACAATAGTTCTGAATGGTTCCATTAAATCAGAGGCCAGGTTATATTGGTTAAACATATTATCATGAAAAATACCTATCTGTGTGATATATCCACTTGATACAATTTCTCTGTTGAAAGTCGATAGAACAATACTGTAACCATAGTTCAGTGCAGCATTTATGGAATTGTCCTCAGTCCTAGTAAAATCTTTCCCAAAGATTGCATTAAAATATACCTTTGCTGCATGACCTTCTCTGTTTGTGCTGTCACCGATTTCTATTTCAGGAATATAGCTTCGTACCAGCATATATTCATCTTTTCCTAGCCATTCCAGCAACTGAGATTGCTTGCTTATTTTTTCTCTTACAATTTCCGTCCAGACTAATGCTTTGTCCCCTTTTGTCCATTCACATTGCTTCCGAATTTTCTGACTTGTATCATGGCTTCCATAGTATGGTAATAATTCAGAAGATGGATTTCTTTTCTCATCACAGAAAATCACCTTTACCTTATTCTTCATTAATTCATTTAGAAGATATGCTGTCATTGATACCGAAACATCCTCTACAATAAGCGTTGCAAGCTCATTTAGGTGAACTTTATGGGTATCCTGTCCTCTCACAACAAGATACCCCATCTGATAATCTAATTTAGCATTTCTGGAAACAATCACTGTTCTCCAACTCATATTGTTAATAAATCAATCTCTTCTTCAAAGATACCTGTAGCTGAACGATTAATAAGTTTAAACTCTCTTTTGTCACTAATCTTTTTATTAATCGCCATTACTCCAGTTTTAGACACCCCTCCAATAGCTTTTAAATCAGCTCCTGAATTCAAGTTATTTAGTTGAATCATCTGATTTAATACATTAATCTGCTCTAATGTGTCTAAACTCTCAAAAGTACCCTTCCCGTTACTAATCAACTCTCCCACCGGATTAGGCCTGTTTACAAATATCCCCTCCTGATACTTACGCATCAGTTCGCTATACAATATACTATTATCCTTTTCGCTAATTCCCGTATTATCAAAAGGACCATCTTTACTCCCGAGCATTGCAAGTTTTTTCACATATTTACATAGTTCATATGGAAGCACCATTGATGTTGCACTCTGTACCACTAGTCTGTTATTTGTTCGACCTGATAAATAAAGATAGAACCCATCAACCTTAATCGTTGAATACATTTTTATCTTGCTAAGCCTTATTGAAGGAGCAACATATCCTAATGTTTCAATGCAGTACCTTTCCATTTTTTCCTTTGTGTTAAGTTTGTCAGCAAGATATAACGGCATAGCCTCAAGCGTTCTTACCCTTTCCTTTTTCAAAGTATGTTCTACCAGGAAGAAGTATGCTCCAGTATATTTGACAAATCCGCCATACTTTGTTGTGTCCGCAAGCCTTGCATCACTGCCTTTTACAGGAACATATCCAACACCATCAGCTTTCTCTGCTTCTTTGGCAGGTCTGATCTGCTGGTCCGCAAATCCACCATGTACCTCATAACTCATTCTAGAGATTAGTGGAGTATTTCTTGCCATGGTTTTCTTTACAACGCTGAGGCTGCTTCCGTCAGCCTTCCATCCAATCTGATTCCCTCTTGCAATATCACGGTCAAATATCTTGTCCATATTGTACTCATACTTTTCCTTATCACTATTATATTCCTTGATGAAGTTTCTAGGATTTTTAGTGAATTTAACATTATATGCGTTCCCTACAACAATATTTAGATATGCATCATTTGCATGATGGAAATCATTAATCTCACGGCACTTGATCAAATCATACTTATGCCTGAAATCGCTTACTACCGATGCCTTGCTATAAATTACTTCGATGTCATCTGCAGCATTTTTTAGTATTTCAGCTATAATCTTTGTTCCCTGTCTTGTCTCTACAAGCTGCCTGCTAATAAAGTCTGCCTTTTCATCATCTGTAAACGCACTATTTCTTGTTAATCTCTTATACTTTTCTTCCGTGATAAACTTCCCATCCTTAAGCACTTTCCAGAAAGAACCCATTTTGTTTCTTATTTCGCTTTCAATAGGGAAAATATCCAGTTTATCGGCATTCTTCTGTTTCTTTACCAGTACAAGATTATTCTCTATGCTGTCATCTTTTACAAAATGCCTAGGATAAATATGGTCTATGTCATACAGATTGTCCTTAAATAAATCGCTTAATTCAATTCTTTCGCCTGTATACATGCATCTTCCCTGCTGGGTGTAATAAAGGTATAATTTTTTGCTTCTGAATTTACTTTCTTCAGTCTCCTTGATTTCTTTAAGGAATTCTTTATTTCCTTTATAAAGTTCTTCGAATTTCTTCTTACGGCTATCCTTTCTTGTTGCATTAGGCCCTTCTGATTCTCTCGCCATCTCTACAAAGATTTTCTTAGGCATCTTTCCAAGCACTCTGTATAGTTCTTTTAAAATAAGGATTGTCTGCCAGGTCATTCTTTTTACCGGTGCAGATAAATAAAGTCCATCAAGGTCATCATAAGAGAACTCAATAAGATTCTTATCGATAGCACCTGCTTTTTCTTCTATGGCTTCCCTATACGTAAAGTTCTCACTAAGCAGCTGCATAAGATTATAGTTATCATTCCACATTCTATTAATTATGGTATCAACGGCGCCAGTCGCCTTATCAGCACCTTCTATCTCAAGTAATGCTTTGGAAAGCCTGCCCCAGTCTTTAAACTTGATTCCAAGAATCCTCTTTATCTGCTTATCTGACAGTATCTCGCCATACTCTTCCGTAATTTTTTCTTTTAAGAAACTTCTGGAATCCCCATAAACAGTTGACCAGAAAATAATATCCTCGGCAATTTTTTTCTGTTTATCCGTCAATACTTCTGTTTCAAAAATAGAAGCGAACTTTGCATAATTTGCAAGCGTATTTGTAAAATCGCCATCTATGCCAGATAGTACAGTTTCATCCTTCTTGCCAACATAAGCGTTTCCCTTTAAATACGAAATAATTTCTGCAGCCTTTACTTTCTTACCTTTTGCAAACAGCTCATTAAACAATTTCTGTTTCAACTCTATAGGCACAGGTTTTCCGTTTATCTTTAGATTATTTAATTCATTTAAAACCATGAATTTCTCATACGTCAGTGAGTTCTTCGGTAATACACTTTCATCACTGAGATAAGTACAGCGTTTAACCATTCTGTCTATGAATTTTTCTGCAGATGATTTACTGTCAATCTTTTCTTCAAAATTCCAAGGGAATACTTTTCCTTCTTCTTTTCTGACTACCCATGTATTATATGACCCATTATTAACTAATGGTCCAATATAATAAGGAATTGTAAAACTGAACACCTGGATAATTCTATCACTAACAGATAATCCATTATCATCTTTTTCGCATAAGAATGACAGATATTCCTCTGCATTGGTGAGTATTGCTTTCAATTCTGCAAGATGAAGCTGATTAGGTATTACGCCATTAGCAGAAGTCAGCTGTTTTGGAAGGAATGCCTCCTTGTCAATTTCGTTCAATACATATGATTTTTCTTCAGAATCAGGCATTGCATCAACTTCCTTCTTTAATCTCTTAAAGAAATCATCTTTGCTGAACTTAACACCTCTTCTTTCAACTTCTTTCCCAGAGTTAACAGATCCAACATATCCACTGTAGTTATCCTTATCCATCACTCTGAACATGGAAGAATATGCATCAGGTCTATAGTCCTTGTATAACTTCTTTAAGATTGAAAGATCTTTCTTGTGTTTTTCATACAAATCAATTCTCGCTTCTGAAAGATAGCTATATGTTCTATTTTCACCCTGCATCAGGTCAGCAAGAACGCCCCAGTCATGAATCTGCTTTAAAAGCATTAATAATTCAAAACTATCTTCAGTCAGTAATTCTTCTGCCTTCGCTATTTCTTCATCAAAAGTGCTGTCTCTAAATGACAGGGATTCTTTTGCGTATTCTTCACTAAGATTATCTTCTTTGAAAGCTACCGCAAGTTTTCCTTTCAGCCCGCAGGTATATTTTATCAATTCTACAATAGGCTTATTCTTGCTCTTCGATAATCCCGATGCTTCAACAATAATATCAACCTTTCTGCTGTTTGAGAAACTCTTCGATGGCAGATATGTTTTAAACACCTCATCCAGATTATCTGGAAGTTCAAAATTGTAGCGTTCAAGCACGATTTTCTTTAATTCTGCAGATAAATCCTCAATCTCAACATTGCTTTCGCCGTCTAAACTAGCATTTAAGAAATGGCCTCTATGCTTAAAAATATTCAGTATGGCAAGATACACAAGTCTTACATCATGCTCATTCTTTGACTTTATTAACTCGTTTCTGAGATGAAATATCGTAGGATACTCCTTATGATAGTCTTTATCTGTATAATTACTGCCTGCAAAGATAGCAAACGGCTGTTTTTCTGTCTTATCCTCTTCATAGAATTTACTGTCATCTAATCTCTGGTAAAATCCTGGATCAACCTTGCCTATTTCTTCTTCAAATGCTTCCTTTAAAAATGCAATTCTGCTTTTTTCTCTCTGAAGACGTCTCCTAGAAATCCTAAATGTTCTGCGTTCTTCAGCTGTTTTCGCTTCTGGGAACAATCTGACACCCCATAAGTCTTTTCCTTTTGCTCTAACCAGATTATATTCTTCGTCTGTAACTGCCCATCCCACCGAGGCTGTGCCCATGTCAAGTCCAACATAATAATCTTTGTCAATCATTTTTGACCTCCTACTATTGACATCTGCATTTTTCAATGCTATAGTTTAAACATAATTTACAAGGTGAGTTCAAATAAGGATTTATCCGAAATCACATTGGTCGCATCGTGCGAATAATCAAAGTCTTCTCTGAAGGCTTTTTTTATTATATCACAATCTAACATATAGAATGTCTAAAAAACGGTACATATTTTTCAAAAAACACTTCGAGCATGGGAAAACCCATGCTCGTTTTTTATGATTTCATATGGACGCTCTATAACGAAGATATGACAATGCCTGCAAGATCTGCAACATCCATGGCGTTACCGGCTTCAAGGTCTTCTCTGCCATGGCGGAGGACATTTTCCGTCTTCCGGATGCACTTCCCGCACACTTCAGGAGACGGCACTCTTTCATTGAATTTCGTGCAGTATTCCTGACATCTGAACCTGTCAAATCCGCCGGGAGTAACTGCTCCGCAAGGGCAATGCTTCATTTCGCTTTCCGTCATTCTCACATGAAGAACCTTTTCAAGAAGGATGTCCGTATCCCCTTCATATCTTTCGATCAGGTGAACATCAGAAACTACACCGGACACTCTTGCGAATCTACCGCTTCGGTCTATGAAAAGCCCTGCAGCCGTAAGCGTTCCAAGCCCTGCAATGGCGCCGGCAGTCCTATGGGACCAGTTTTCCTTTGCCTTTGACATATTCCAGTCCATCGGCGTGTTAAGGCTTGATGTCACTCTCCCCCATTCCTTCAGTGCCGCCTTGATGCTGCTGTTTAATTTCATCATGAGACCGTTTGAAATCTGGTATGCCTGCAGCCAGAGCTCCGAGGGCGCATCGCCTTCTCGATTGCTTTCCATCACTTCATCGCTGTATGGAACCGCAAACATGATCAGCGTCTTCCCTGCTCTGTAGATCCTCTTCATGGGCTCGGAAATGCCCTTTTCCGCCAGTTTATCAAAGATATCGGACTTGGCATCAAAGTAGGTAATCTGCGGGTCCAGAAACATGGTCTCACATCCGTTTTCCCTGCAGTATGAAGCAAATGCCGCATGAAAATTCTCATCGATTCTGGACTTCATTCTTCTGTAGTCATCTGCATTTAACATTCTTCCAGATACTCCTTTGTAATCTCCGCAAGTATCTTCATTCCTTTTTCTGTCTCCGCATCGCTCATGTTTGAGAAGTTCAGTCTCAGCTCATTGTTTTTTGTTGCGCTCGGATAAAAGGATGTTCCGGGAATGAATGCAACCTTCTTTTCTCCTGCACGTCTAAGGAGCTCTCTTGCATCCTTATTCTCCGGAAGCGTCATCCAGATGAACAGACCGCCTTCCGGTCTGGTATACTTTACTTCTTCCGGAAAGTATTTCTCGATTGCTTCAATCATCACATCTCTTCTATGCTGATACAGCCTGGATATCTTTGCAATATGCGCGTCCAGATCATGATGATCCAGATAATATGCCATCTGCCTTTGTGCAATTGCAGAGGATGAAAGATCTGCTGCATTCTTTAAAACAAGATATTTGTCCATGATTTCGCCGCGTGCACACAGCCATGCCACTCTAAGCCCCGGACAGAACGTCTTTGAAAAAGTTCCCACATAGATGACCTGTCCCTTTGTATCATAATAGCTCAGCGGCTTCTTAAGCTCATTTGTGAATGAAAGCTCGGAATACGCAGCGTCTTCAAGAACAGGAATATCATAGTCCTTCATAAGATCCATGAAGTCCCTTCTTCTCTGATCTGACCAACTTCTGCCCGTCGGATTCTGAAAGTCCGGAATCACATAGATCATTCGGATTCTTTGTCCGTACTTCTCAAGATTTTCCTTCAGAGCATCCAGTTCTATTCCCTCATCATCCGTAGGAACTGCAACCAGCGTTGCTTCATGGGCTCTGAGAGCATTGACTGCACCCAGATAGGAAGGTGTTTCAAAAAGAACCACATCTCCTGCATTGACAAAGAGCATGCCGCTCATGTCCAGTCCCTGCTGGGAACCGGATGTGATGATGCATTCCTCAACAGAAAAATGAACATCAAATTTCTCAGCCATTCTCTGTACAATAATCTCTCTCAGTCTGCTGTATCCACTGGTGGAGCAGTAGCTTAAGGCTGCCTTTCCTTCATTTTCAATGACCTTGTCGAAGCTCTCCTGGATATCCTCTAAAGGATATGTCTCAGGTGATGGAAATCCTGCTGAAAATGAAATGAAATCTTCAGTTTCAACAAGCTCAAATGCATCCAGCATCGACCGGTCTGACAATACGTCTATTCTGCTTGAATACTTCACATTAACCTCCTAAACCTGCCAGCTGGAAAGATATTTCTTCTGTTCCTCTGTCAGTTCATCGATTTCCATTCCCCATGCAGCAAGCTTTCTTCTTGCTACGATATCATCTATTTCGGCGGATACATCTACTACCGCCTTGCCAAGATTCCTGTAGTTCTCCTTGATATACATGGCCGACAGGCACTGCACAGCAAAGCTCATATCCATGATTTCTGCAGGATGTCCATCTGCTGCTGCAATGTTCACCAGTTTCCCTTCTGCCATGACATTTACCATGATGCCATTATCCAGTGTATATCCAACAATGTTCTTTCTTGTCTCTTTCTTTGATACAGCAGCCTTTTCAAGACCCTCCATGTCTATCTCGCAATTGAAGTGACCGGCATTGGCCAGAATGGCGCCATTCTTCATGGTCTTCATCTGCTCTACCGATATTGTGCTGCAGCAGCCTGTAGCAGATACAAAGATATCTCCAAGCGGCGCAGCCTCATCCATCTTCATGATGTCAAATCCGTCCATCTTTGCCTCAATGGCCTTTACCGGATTGATTTCCGTCACAATAACCTTTGCCCCAAGGGCCTTTGCTCTCATGGCAATTCCTCTGGAGCACCATCCATAGCCTGCAACAACAACCGTCTTGGATGCTACAATGAGATTGGTGTTTCTCATGATCGAATCCCAGACAGACTGGCCGGTGCCGTAACGGTTATCGAAGAGATGCTTACAGTCCGCATCGTTGACAGCCACCATCGGGAACTTCAGGATGCCGGCCTTTTCCATGGCCTTCAGCCTGATGACGCCTGTTGTTGTTTCTTCACAGCCGCCCCATGCATCTTCTGCAAGATCCGGTCTTCTGTCATGAATCATTCCAACAAGATCTCCACCGTCGTCAATGATAATATTCGGCTTATGTTCCAGACACATTTCAATGTGTCTGTCATATTCTTCATCGGTTGCTCCATGGTATGCAAATACACTTAATCCGTCTTCCACCAGAGCTGCTGCAATATCGTCCTGGGTAGATAATGAATTGGAGCCTGTCACACTCATCTTTGCTCCTGCTGCAGCAAGAACAAGACACAGATATGCGGTCTTTGCCTCCAGATGCACAGAAAGGGAAATCTTAACTCCCTCAAACGGTCTGGTTTTCCTGAATTCCTCCTCCAGCCCCCGCAGCAGAGGCATGTTGTTTTTTACCCATTCAATTTTCTGGTGCCCTGTCTTTGCCAGAGAAACATCTCTGATCTCATATTTTTCCATCTATTTTCCTTTCGATAGTTTTCCCCAGATTACCATCTGGGGAAGTATGTTCTATATTATTCGTCTGATATCTTTACCGTAATGGTATCCGGTGCCGACTGGATATTTCCATCTCCTGAATATTCTACCACAAGCGGTACATCATGTTCTCCATCTTCGAGTCCGGATAAATCGGCGCTCAGTTTAAAATCTCCTGCCGCAGGCTCCCGGGCGCTCATGACAGAAAACTTCATGCTTCCCGACAGAATCTCTGCCTGTTTTCCCTCACTGAGCCGGTTCAGTGAAACTGCCTCCGGTTCAATGAAAATGGTTTTTTCCTCTGCCGCCATCTGTGAAATGCTGATGGTTGCAATCACCGGAAGAGACTTGGAAGAAATCTCAATGCCTGCCGGAAGACTGAACTTCAGCTCTACTTTGGCAGTCTGTTCCATTCCGGAAATATCGATTGCCTTTGCAGAAACAGAAGTAATCTCCTCCAGCTGTCCCTGCCGGCCTTTTAATACAATCGTTTCCGGAACCTCCAGACCATCATACTGGTAACCGTCTTTTGGTTTTCCTTTAACATCCACAAGAAGTTTAACTTTTCTGGTATCCATGAAGGTGATTCTGACACGTGCCTTTTCTGCGGATAGCTGAACATCGGAAACTCTGTTTCCCGTTTCATCCACAGGCACCAGTTTCACCTCTGCGATATCTCCGTCTCCATATTCCGAAAGATTTCTGATCGGCGCTCTGACATATGCAACTTTCTCCACCTTGGAACGGGCTCCGGAAACTGTAATCCTTTCATCGGAAAGAAGAGAAAACTCCGGTTCCGCCTGGGTGTCTTTGTTCCCCGTAAGTTCCGGTTTCACATTCTTGCTTACAGATACAATCTTCTCGGCTGTCACATGTACCGTAAGTGTCGCATCGGACGTGCGGGATACATCCTTGGACGTTTTGATGGCTACCTCCAGAACATTATCCCCTTCCACGCATTCCGAAACATCTGCCGTCGCTGTAAAATCCCCGGCTTCGATGCCGGATACGGCCTGACTGTTTCCTTCTATGGTGATGTCCACCGTATTGGTCTCATCGCCGGCGATGGCAAGACCCCGCTCCTGCAGGGCTTCCTGATGAACATATTGCACCGGAATGCCGCGGACGGTCCGCTTCTGCACCATATCCACGGAACTTGCAACATAGGCCCAGAGAGCAATTGCAATCAGAAGAGAAAGGATCATGTTCACCTTGCTGTTACTTAGCATCCTGTTTTCCTCCTTTCAGCCTGTCAAAGAAGGATTTCTTCTTATTGCTCTCAACATATATGTCATGCAATGTTTTTTCTATGAATTTCGAATCGAGATATCTTGTGATTTTTCCATCCACCGCAGTAGATACAATCCCTGTCTCTTCGGAAACAATAATGGAGATGGCATCGGAACGCTCTGTAATGCCGATTCCTGCTCTGTGCCTTGTCCCAAGTTCCTTATCCAGAGTATTGTTTTCCGTCAGCGGAAGCACACATCCTGCAGCATATACACGGTCTCCGCGGATAATGACTGCACCGTCATGAAGCGGTGCTCCCTCATAAAAGATATTGCCGATGATCTGGTCGGTGATTTCCGCATTGATTCTTGTTCCCGTTTCACAGATATCTGTCAGTGCTGTTTCTCTTTCTATGACAATCAGCGCACCTGTCCGTGTGGAAGACAGATATTCAATGGCTTCAATGAATTCCTGGATGACCTGGTTTGCTTTTTCTTCGCCGATGCTGGAAATGCTGCGGAGCTTGCTTCGTCCCACATACTCAAGTCCGCGTCTGAGTTCCGGCTGGAATACAACAACCAGTGCAATGATTCCAACGGCAGTGATGCTCTTTAATATCCAGTTCAATGTATTTAAATTCAGCAGATCCGATACAAAAAATGCAACAGCCAGCAGAATCAGACCCTTCACCAGCTGTTCCGCCCTGGTTTCCTTGATGAATCCCAGTACTTTATATACCAGAAATGCAACGATAAGAATATCCAGGATGTCTGTCAATCCAATGCTGCTGATCAATGTTTGAAACGTATTACTCATATCCCTTTTCTCCGTACTTATACTATGTCTATTTTACTCAAGAAATCCCACCATTTCAATAGATATCACAAGAATACCACAAAAAACAGAAGAGGGGCTTCATGCCCCTCTTCATATATCTGCATTAATAAGTTGTCTCCAGAAGTCCGTAACTGTCATCGTTTCTCTTATATACAACATTCACACTGTCTGTTTCCATGTTCAGAAATACATAGAAATTATGTCCCAGAAGTTCCATCTGCATGATTGCTTCTTCCGCATTCATCGGCTCCAGCTGGAATTTCTTTGTCTTGACAATCTTCAGTTCCTGCTCTTCTTCCAATTCAGGAATCTCTTCATAGAATATTTCCTTGTTGTCCTTATGCTTCTTTTGAAGTTTTTTCTTGAATTTTGACATCTGGCTGGAAAGCTTATCCACAACTCTGTCTACGGAATCATAGATTTCATTGCTCTTTTCTTCTGCTCTGAAGATGTTTCCATCTGCATAGATGGTAGCTTCAATCTTTTCACTGGAACCCTCTGTGGAAACCTTGACATTTGCTTCTGTTTCTTCTGAGAAGTACTTGTCTAATCTTCCGATTTTCTTTTCAATGGATTCTTTTAATGCATCACTGGCATTAAAATTCTTAGTTGTAATGTTAACCTTCATTTTAACTGCCTCCTATTTATATGTATAACAGCATTGCTGTTATACATATTATACCATACCGCAAGGAAAAAGAAAGACATCTCACAAAATTTTCTGAAATTTTCTTTTGTTTCACAAAATTAGAAAAAGGAAGGCATGGCAGCTGCTCAACTGACCTGGTCTTTGCCCCCACACTCGCCTGTACCCGGATTTTCCGGAGGACTTACTTCTAAGATACGCCATGATCACTGCCGCCTTGCGGATCAGCTTACGTGGAGCCCTTCGCCCGTATCTGGCATGGCCTTTCAACCACAGACTTAAGCAGCTGCCATTCCTTCCTATTCATTTTACCATTCTTCCATTCCTGCCGGCTTTCTATTCACACCTGCAGCAAAGCAAAGTCCGTAGACCTTTCCGCTTCCCTGCTTCTTCAGCGTCATCGCTGCCGCATCCATCGTTGCTCCGGTCGTATATATGTCATCAATGAGAAGAATATCCTTGTTTGCAATGTCACCGGAAACCCTGAAGGCATCCCTGATATTGATTTCTCTTTCATCTGCAGACAGATTCCTCATAGGAACCGTCTCCCTGACTCGCTCAATACACTGATTGTATCTGGTTTTGGTCAGATTTGCAAACTCTTTTGCGATGATTTCTGCCTGATTATATCCCCTGCTGTTTTTCCTGTTCTCATGAATGGGAATCGGCACCACCAGATCGTAGGAGATATCCTCCAGCGCCATCCTGTCCTTCATGATTTCTGCAATTTTCCTTCCGATGTACGTCTGGTCTCCATACTTGAAATCCATGAGAAGCGCTCTTTCATTCAGACCATAGGTCACGCAGGAAAACGCTGCGTCGAAGGAATGCTCCTGCTCCATGCAGGAATAGCAGATTTCTCCGGCAAAGGTATCCTGCAGCCCTTTTCCGCATTTTCTGCAGGTCCTTCCCGTCTGCCAGTGAAAGGCCTCCATGCAGCTGTCACATAATGCATAGGCCCTGGTTTTATTGATATATGCACCGCAGCACATGCAGTATATGTTTTCCGGATAGACCAGTTCCAGAAGTCTGCGGATCATAATCCAGCCTCCAGCATTCTGCTCAGCTTGCTTCTGAGACCGGAATATCTGCTGGTGATTCTGTTATTATCCACCATGGCGCACAGCTTGTTTTCGGAGCCTACAAGCACAACTGCCTCCCTGCCTCTTGTAACCGCCGTATACAGGAGATTCCTTGTGGCCAGCATCGGCGGAAACCAGGAAACAGGCATTACCATGACCGGAAACTCCGAACCCTGTGATTTGTGCACTGTAATTGCATAGGCAAGTTCCAGCTCCTCCATCTGTGAAAATTCATAGGTAACATATTTATCTTCATCAAAAACAACTGTCATCTGATTATATTCTTTATCAATGCCGTCAACAAAACCGATATCTCCATTAAAGACGCCTTCTCCTTCTGTAAAGTCGGACAATCTTTTCCAGGAGAGCTGGTAATTGTTCCTGATCTGCATGACCTTATCTCCCTCACGGAACAGGCGGTCTCCGAAGTTCTTTTCTCCCTTCAGATGGTCCGCAGGATTGAGAACTTCCTGCAGTACTTTGTTCAGATTATATATGCCAAGCGTTCCTTTTCTCACCGGCGTAAGCACCTGAATATCCTTCAGTGGGTCCAGCCAGTCATAATATGCCGGAAGCCGGACAGAAACAAGATTCTTGACCAGATCCAGCATTTCCTTTTCCGTCTGCTTGCGCATGAAGAAGAATTCTTTTCCCTTTTCGTTATATTCCGGATATTCTCCGCGATTGATCCTGTGGGCATTGACAACAATCAGAGATTCTGCTGCCTGGCGGAAGATTTCCGTCAGTCTGGTGGAATATACATATTCACTCTCAATGATGTCTCTGAGGACATTTCCTGCTCCCACAGACGGCAGCTGATCTGCATCACCTACCATGATCAGCCTTGTCCCCGGAACCAGCGCCGAAACAAGGGCATTCATCAGAAGAATATCTATCATGGATGCTTCATCCACAATGACTACATTTGCATCCACAGGATTTTCTGCATTCCTTCCAAACTGCATGGAATCATCGCTTTCCGAATAATAGTATTCCAGCAGCCTGTGGATGGTTGAGGCTTCATGTCCGGAAGTCTCTGTGATCCGTTTTGCGGCTCTTCCTGTCGGAGCGGCTATGGCAACGGTAAATCCGCTTGCCTCAAAGACACCGATGATGCTGTTAATGATTGTCGTCTTTCCTGTGCCCGGTCCTCCGGTGATTACCGAAACTCCATTTCCTACAGAAGAAGAAACGGCAAACCTCTGTTTTTCGGAAAGAGACATTCCTGCCTCTTTTTCTGTCATGGAAATCAGGGAGGAGACATCTGCATTTACCGGTCTCAGTTCTGCTCTTACAAGCCGGGAAATGCATTTTGTAACATTCATTTCCGCTCTGTAATATGGCATGAGATAGACCTGGTTTCTGTCATTCACATTTTCTATGGCGATTTCGCCCTCAAAGGCAAGACTGACCAGCCGGTCCCGCACCTCCTCCATGGAGACATCCAGCATCTGTCCGGTCTTTTCACAGAGTTCCTGCTGCGGACAGTAGGTATTCCCCTCCTGTGCATAATACTGCAATGCATATCTGATTCCGCCGGCAATCCTTGCCGGATCGTTTTCCGCGATTCCGATCTTTCTGGCAATCTCATCTGCTTTTTTAAAGCCGATGCCGAAAATATCATCTACCAGGCGATATGGATTCTCTTCCACCAGCCGAATGGTCTGGGATCCATACATCTTATACAGTTTCATGACCTGGATGGACGAAATGCCGAATTTCTGAAAATAGATGCTGATATTGGCAAACTCCCTGTGGAGTGCATAGGACTGGAGAATCTGCGCAGCTTTTTTATCTCCGATTCCCGGCACCTCCTTCAGCCGGCCCGGTTCTTCTTCAAAAATATGAAACGTATCCTCTCCGAATTTTGAAACAATGGCCGCCGCAGTCTTTTTTCCGACACCTTTGATGATCCCGGACCCCAGAAGATCCTCGATGGCTTTGGCGCCGGTTGGCATCAGCTGTTCATATTCGGAAAAGGAAAACTGTTCCCCGTAGGAAGGGTGCATCACAAATTTTCCCCTGAGGACATAGTCTGCTCCCTTCAGAACCTCTGCCATGCTTCCCACTGCAGTAAACTGTTCTTCTTCCGTTTCAAAAACGGCTATGGTATAGCCGTTTTGACTGTTTCGAAAAATGAGATCTGTAATTGTGCCTTTCTTTTCAATGATTACTTTATCCATTTCACATTTCTTGTCGCCGCCTTCAGTTTGCTTTTGCTGAACTTTCTGGCCTTTTCCATGACAAAGTCATGATTCACCTCACTCTGCCTGCTGTTAAAAACAGCATCCAGAAGCTGCCGCATCATCTGATCGATGGTTTGTTCTGTCGCATATCCGGCATCCAGGATTTCCTGCCTGGTTACCGGCATCTGCTCCTCAAATACAATTTCGCCATTGGCTTTTATTTCTGCCCACATGTGATTCCGGCTGACAATCTTGTCTTCTCTTCCATCCCATATGATTCTCTGTGCCTTGGACAGATTATGCAGATACATGTATCGTTCATAGCCGAAATCTGCGATGAATTTCTTCAGTTCCTGTTTCGTTTTGATGAAATAGATGACCGGCATCTTATAGATTGCATCCAGCAGATGCTGCTCCGTCTCCTCATCATAATGCATCATGCGGATTGCTTCATCGCATTTTCCTCCATCGTAGCAGATATAGAAGCAGCCCAGCCGTCTCTCCGGCACGTGCCTGATTTTATCGATTCCATCGCAGAGAATGCCAAAATCCTTCTGTTCTCTTTTTGATGGATGATTGGCAAGTTTATCCCCGATGACATATTCCAGCAGCCCTGCCCCATTGAGCATTCTGAGGCCTTTCCCTGCATGGTCGGAATCTATGATCATGATGAATTCATCACGGATGGCCTCTGCAGGAACATTACGGAGAAGGCTTCTGCATTTCACAATGGCTTCATAGTCCGATTTCGGAAGATCCAGACCCAGAAGGGAAGCGGTACGTACAGTCTCCAGAATACGGATGGGTGACTCTTCAAAGAATTTCCCCGCATCTCCGTAGATTCTGCAGAGCTTTTTCTGTATGTCATCTTTTCCATTTAAGGGATCCAGCACATTCCTGCGTTTATCCACTGCTACCGCATGGCAGGTATATCTCCTGGATTTCAGTTCTTCTTCTGCTGTAGACGCTCCCGCTCCATAGCGGGCAATGTCCAGAATGATGCCGTCATCCTCTTCATCCTCAAATTCGATTCTGTAGATCTGATTCCTGCGGTCATAGACATGTCCGCCGTCCAGAATGTTTTCCATGTCTGAAACGGAAGCATTGGTAATCATGTCCCAGTCCAGAGGACTCTCACCCCGAAGGGATTCTGCAACACACGGGCCTGCCGCATAGACCTCAAATCCTGCCGCCTCAAGGTCCGTCATTACTTTTTCCAGTTCTTTTGGGATTTTAATCAAAACTACTTCTCCTTTTCAAACGAAGGTCTGTATATTCTCCGGTTGTCCAGAATCCAGATTCTCTCGGAGAAGCCGCCCGGCTCTACGCCGGTCAATGCATCTTCCATGTCAAACATTCTGGCATCGATGATATCCAGATAATGAAGAATTTCCGCTTCCGGAAACATCGGCCGTTTCGGGCTTCCAAATTCCGGCTCATAATGATGGGACAGAATCATATGCTGAAGCATCACAGTCTTTTCCCTGCTCATGCCGATTTCCTCTGCCATCACTTCAATCAGTTTCACGCCCTGGACAATATGCCCAAGCATCTGCCCTTCAAATGAATATCCCGGCGATACTCCGTTTTCATCTGACTCTATTTCATTCATTTTTTCTATGTCATGGACAATGACACCCGCCTTTACCCAGTCAGGCTTCAGATTCCTGTATACCGCGCATATGGAAATACCGTTCATGAGCATGCGCTTCATGTGGTAGAGAAGTCCGCCATATTCCGCATGATGATTCTTCTGGGCTGCAGGATAATACATCAGGCGCTCCTTATTGTCCTTCAGCAGTTTCAGGCAGATGGCCCTTAAATCTTCATCGCCGATTCCATTGGCAATGTCATGGATATATTTCCACATATCCTCCGAATCTTCCGGTGCCGCCTTGATATAGTCGCTGGTTTCCAGATTGTCTTCCTTCTGCCCTTTTCGTATTTTCAATATGCGAAGCTGCTTTGTTCCGTTCCATTCCGTTACGATTCCCTTTATTTTTATGAAATCGCCCGCTTCAATTCTCTTGATGTTTTCTGCCTCTTCGTCATTGATATCCCACTTTTTTCCGTTGATTTCCCCCGTACAGTCTGCTGCCATGACATCCAGATACTGTTTTTTGTTGGAACCAACCTTGAGTTCTATGGATTTCGCCATGAAAAAGGATATGAATTCCTGATCCTTTTCCAATTCTGCTACATATACATCTTTCATAATCTAACATTCCTTTACTATCATTATTCGTTATATTATATACTATTTTCCACATCATCTGCAATATTTCCTTTTTCTTTTATCTTTGTTAGTGCTATACTTAAGATATCTGTTACAAAGGAGGAATCATCATGGCATTTGATGCATGTAAAGTGAAAAAAGATATCGTGAAATGGATCCAGGACTGGTTCGGGGAGAACGGTCCCGGCTGCAATGCTGTTCTTGGCATTTCCGGTGGAAAAGACAGTTCCGTTGTTGCAGCACTCTGCGTGGAAGCTCTCGGCAAAGACCGGGTCATCGGTGTACTCATGCCAAACGGCGAACAGTTCGATATCGATGTTTCAGAAGCACTCTGTGCACATCTTGGCATCCGGCACTATGTTGTCAACATCAAGGATGCTTTTAACGGGATGGTTAATGAACTGGAAAAAAGCATTCCGCAGCTGAGTCCTCAGACCATACAGAATCTTCCGCCAAGACTGAGAATGTCTGCAGTCTATGCAGTGGCACAGTCCAATAACGGCAGAGTTGCCAATACCTGCAATCTGTCGGAAGACTGGGTCGGCTATTCCACAAGATACGGAGACTCTGTCGGCGATTTCAGCCCGCTTTCCTTCTTGACCGTACAGGAAGTGAAAGCAGTCGGAAGAGAACTGGGTCTTCCTGAAATGTTTGTGGAAAAGGTTCCGATTGACGGACTCTGCGGCAAGACAGATGAAGATAATCTTGGTTTCACCTATGCGGTACTGGATCGATATATCAGAACCGGTGTCTGCGAGGATCCTGAAATCAAGGAGCTGATTGACAGAAAGCACAAAGCCAATCTGTTCAAGCTTTCTTTCATGCCATGCTTCCCGTATCATCCGGAGCAGGAATAAAACAGTTACTCTGTGAGCAGCAGTCATGCTGCTCTTTTTTTACCATAAAATGTAATTTTGCTGTATCCCCATTATATCACAGACATTTTCTTTTACAATACGGAATTTACATTTATTTCCATTTATTGTGTTCTCAAGCATATTCGCGGATTCCTGAAAAAAATATGCATTCCCTATTGAATATTTATTAATGCTGATGTATAATAATGAATTGTTAGAAGATGTTTAAAAAATGAAATTTACATATAAAGGAGAAAGAGAAACATGGCAAAAGAAAAAGTAGTACTCGCATATTCAGGCGGATTAGATACAACAGCAGTTATTCCATGGTTAAAGGAAGTCTACGATTTCGATGTAATCTGCTGCTGCGTTGACTGCGGTCAGGGAGAAGAACTGGACGGACTTCAGGAACGGGCAAAGATGGCAGGCGCTTCCAAACTCTACATTGAAGATGTTGTTGATGAATTTGCGGAAGACTTCATCATGCCTTGTGTACAGGCTGGTGCAGTTTATGAACATAAATATCTGATCGGAACTGCAATGGCACGTCCGGTCATCACAAAAGCTCTGGTAGACATCGCGCTGAAGGAAGGCGCTGTTGCCATCTGCCACGGCGCTACAGGCAAGGGAAATGACCAGATCCGTTTTGAACTTGGAATCAAGGCACTGGCTCCGGAACTGAAGGTAATTGCTCCATGGAGAGACGATAAATGGCAGATGGATTCCCGTCAGGCTGAAATCGATTACTGCAAGGCACACGGCATTGATCTTCCGTTCTCCAATGCACAGAGCTACTCCAGAGACCGCAACTTATGGCACATCAGCCATGAAGGTCTTGAACTGGAAAATCCTGCTGTCGCACCGGACTACGACCACCTGCTGGTATTAAGCGTAAGCCCTGAAAACGCTCCTGATGAAGGCGAAGAAGTCACCATGACATTTGAAGCCGGCATTCCTAAGACAATCAACGGCGAAGCAATGAAGGTTTCGGATATCATCAAAAAACTCAATGAACTGGGCGGAAAGCACGGCATCGGCATCTGTGACATCGTCGAAAACCGTGTAGTAGGAATGAAGTCCCGCGGCGTATAT
>JAZRWY010000087.1:0-3259 GCA_045599945.1 Anaerovoracaceae bacterium
CGTAGCGCTGTCTGTATCTGATATCCATATCCTTAAGTCCGGACCACTTGTCAGGCAGAACCTGCAGTGACTTTGACAGCAGAACCATCTTTGTGGCTTCTACAGTGACTTCACCTCTCTGAGTCATGAATACCTTACCAACAACTCCGAAGATATCGCCGATATCCGACTGCTTGAACCACTTGTATTCATCTTCACCCAGTACGTCTCTTTTAATGTGGCACTGGATTCTTCCTTCATAGTCCTGAATATCGATGAATGCAGCCTTACCCATTACACGCTTAGCCATCATTCTGCCGGCAATCGAAACCTCTTTGCCGTCATATTCCTCAAAATTTTCCTTAATTGTCTTTGAAAATGCATCCTGATTCCATGTTTCATGAAGGTACGGATTTCTTCCTGCTTCCTGAAGTGCAGCCAGCTTATCCCTTCTGATCTGTGACTGCTCACTTCTTTCCTGTTCGCTTATTTCAAAAACTTCATTCTGTTCGTTAATTCTTTCGTCGCTCATAATTTCTCCTCGTCATTAAAACTCATTACTACTTCTCAATTTTCATAATCTTGTAATTGATAATTCCATCAGGAACTTCAATTGCAACTGTTTCGTTCTTTTTCTTGCCGATGAGCGCTTTACCAACCGAGGACTCTGTAGAGATCTTACCATTAAACGGATCTGCCTCCGTGGCGCCTACTATAGAGAATACCTCTTTGTCTCCTGTATCTGTATCTTTAACTGTAACTTTCAGACCGATGTTTACTGCATCGCTCTTCATATCTTCTTCCTGAACGATCTTGGCTTTTCGCATGATTTCTTCCAGTTCGTGGATTCTTTCTTCCAGCTCAGCCTGCTCGTTTTTAGCTGAATCATACTCCGCATTCTCGGAAATATCTCCGTATGAGATGGCTTCCTTGATTCTTGCCGCAACTTCTCCACGTTTGACTGAAACCAGTTCCTCGTGTTCAGCAACGATCTTGTCATAGCCCTCCTGGGTTAACAGCATTTCTTCGTTCATGATTTCTTCCATTGTTTTTCTCCTTTTTACCGCATAAAGAACGGATTTATTATTCCCCAAAGCAGATCTCCCGTGAAAAAAGTACACGAAAAAAGCACCCGCCCTGCGAGTGCCTTTATTCTACATTATAATGAAAACAGTGTCAACGAAGATGACAGAATGACAGGTATTCTGTCATCTTTTCAGAGCTTCTTTATACAGTTTCTCCATCCGTTCCCCAAAGCATGAAAAGATTACTTTCATGTCGTAGTCTTCATTTGCTTCAAGCCATTTCGCGCAGGTGATTACCGCAATGTCTACCGCTTCTTCATTAGGGTATCCGTAAACACCGCATGATATTGCAGCAAAAGCAATACTGTGAAGCTGGTTTGCTTTTGCGAGATCCAGACTGTTTCTATAGCAGTTAGCCAGTTTCACCGGATCACTTTCACAGCCTGAATAAATCGGTCCTACAGTGTGAATCACATGTTTCGCCGGCAGGTTATAACCCTTGGTAATCTTGGCTTCACCGGTTTCACATCCTCCTAAGGTTCTGCATTCCGCAACCAGCTCACGGCCTGCCGCTCTATGAATTGCTCCATCAACTCCGCCGCCTCCCAGGAGGCTTTTATTAGCAGCGTTAACAATGGCATCTACCTTAAGTCTTGTAATATCACCTACATCTATTGACATTTTTTCAAGTGTTCTCTCTTTCATTTTTCCTCCTGTAAAACGCTATTGCCTGCTTAAGTGCATCTTCTTTATCTACTCCCGCCAGTCTCAGTTTATGGGCATATTCCAGTGTTTCCCTGAAATTTTCATCCGGCTGAATACCTGCATCTATCAGATCCTGCCCTTTAACATAGGGACGGGCCATGTATTCTCTATATATTTCAAGCCGCTGATTCAGGAACTGAAGGTTTGAATGTCTCTCTCCTTCGAAGGCTTCACTGGACTTATCTATTACCGAAAAAGCTATAAGATCTTCAGGACTTGCCGCTTCATCAAACATCCTGTTTGTGGATTTGATCTTCGCTTTGCCGTATGCCGCCATATTGGGCTTCATATGGAGAGCCGCCATGTTCAGCACGTATTTTATCAGCTCCCGTTTCCCGGTTATTCTATGCAAAAAAGTGCTGATCGCAGACTTTCCCGCCTCTTCATGACCGTAGGCATGAATCCGTCCGTTAATCACTTCAGTAGTTTCTATCTTACCGAAATCATGGGTAAGTGCCAGCAGCATAAACCCAAACGGATTTGAAGTTCTGTCACGATATTCCGCCGCCTTGTCCAGCACAATCATGGTGTGCGTCCACACATCTCCCTCCGGATGGAACACCGGATCCTGTTCCAACCCGATTAGCTGCTTCACCTCATGAAACCAGGTTTCCAGCTGATTCATTTCCCGCAAAATCAGAAAGAACTTTGATGGCTGTCTGCTTTTACATAATCCCTTGTGTAGTTCTGTTTCAATTCTCTCTGCAGGAAGTGATGAAAGATCTATTCCCTGGCACAACCTAATCGTCTCCGGAGCAACAGTGAAATTGAAACGGGCGGCAAATTGCGCAGCTCTCAGTACCCTTAATGGATCCTCCACAAAACTCTCATCATCTATATGTCTGAGAATTCCCTTTCGCAAATCCTCAAGACCTTCGAAATGATCAATTACCTCTCCCGTGAGCACATCCTCCAGCATTGCATTAATGGTAAAATCCCTGCGTCTGGCAGCAGTTTCTGTGCCCAGAAATGGATCAGTAAATACTTCGAAATCCCTATGGCCTCTTCCTGTGTTTTTTTCCTGGCGAGGAAGAGCAATGTCAATATCATATCCTCTGAGAGAATAGATTCCGAAGTTCTTTCCAATGGTCTTTACTTCACCCAGCTGCTGAAGAATTTCATGCAATTTCTCAGGCTCAACGCCGTAAATCTCAATATCCACATCCTTTGTGGGTATACCAAGAATACGGTCACGGACAAATCCGCCAATATAAAACGTACGTCCGCCCATGGTCCGGACTGCCTTTGCGATTTCTTCAGTTTTAGCAATATTTCTGTCGCTCATTTTCTTACAGAAAACGGGCCATAAACAGGCCCGTTAATTCCTTCTAAATAAACACCTTATCAATATTGTTTGAGTTTGTAACGTATACCATTGTAGCATAGTTCAGGTCAAATTCCAGAACATCGCCAACCATGATTTCCTTGCCCTGATCCGCCAGAGCCTGGATGTCCAGAATTGTATGGTCTGATGAGGCTCCCAGAATCTG
>JAZRWY010000088.1:0-7618 GCA_045599945.1 Anaerovoracaceae bacterium
TTCTTCAGAAAGTCTGTCTGCAAATGATTTGAAAATATTGTGCTGAACAAGGGCTTTTTCCTCGTTAACATCGTCTGAATTAGCAAAGTGGGTAAATATACCCTCCACTTCTATTCCCGGGAGATTGTATATTTTCTTAACAATTTCAACTGACTCTTCGTCAGGAGTAAAGCCTATACGGCTCATACCGGTATCCACTTTGATGTGGACTTTCAGGGTTCCGCCATGCCTTACAGCCTCCTCACTGTATTCAAGGGCTTTGGACTCACAGGTGATGGCCTGCGTGATGTTGTAGTCAATCAGCTCGGGGACATGCTCCTTTGGTGTATGCCCAAGAATCAGAATCGGCATGGAAATGCCATTCAGCCGCAGCTCCATTGCTTCATCGGCAGAACTGACGGCAAGATAGTCGGCACCAAGTTCTTCAAGCCATGAAGCAACCTGTACCGCGCCGTGACCATAGGCATCTGCTTTTACGACGCCGAGAAATCTGGTCTTTTCGCCGATTGTTTTTCGAAGTGTTTCATAATTATGTTTCAGGGCATTAAAGTCTATTTCTGCCCAGGTTCTTCTCAAATTGGATTCCATGGTACAATCTCTTTTCCTTTTGATGTATACTATTAATATACATCAAAAAAAGGGAAAAGGGAAGAATCGGACGAATATGGTACGATAATATTAGAGAAAATGCTTGACCTTCCACCCGATGGAACCTGTATGTTATATGCAGGAGGAAAGAACATGAACATTGGAGAAGCGGAAAAGAAAACAGGGATATCCAGAAAAACCATCAGATTCTATGAGGAGCAGGAACTTCTGAATCCCGATAGAGCAGAGAATGGATACAGAGTATATGGACAGAAGGATATTGATGCACTCGCGGAGATTAAATTCATGAGAAGCATGTCAATCCCGATTGACACCATCCGGAAGGTAAGAGCGGGAAGCATATCTCTTGCCGATGCAGTCAGAATCCAGATGGATGCCATCACAAAGGAGCAGGAGGACATGGAAAAGGTCAAGGAACTGGGAAAGCTTATCGTGGAGAACGACCTGACCCTTGAAACTGTTGACATGGATGGCATGGAAGAAAAGCTGAGAGAGATTGGAGAGACCAGGCTATCTGCCATGGAGGAGTTTAATCATAAGCAGCTTGCCACTTCAAATATTGCCGGCATCATATTCATACTTTTCTTTGCTGTTTTGGGAGCCGTTATCATATGGGCAGCAGCTGCCGATATGATGCCTTTATGGATCGCCATACTGTGCATGGCATTCATAGTATGGCCAATCATCGGAACCATGGTGGCAATGGTTCAGCGAAAGAAGGAGATCAAGCGAGGTGAGATCTATGACGCAGCAAAATATTGACAGGAAGACCTATGAGAAGAAAAGTATACGAGGAGCGGTCATAGGCGTTATAATATTCTCGGCAATCATGGCGGTAACTGAGATTTTAATGCTATGGTGCAACTACGTGGATCCGATTCCGGATGGAATGTTCTTATGGATCAGCCTGATTGTACTGGCGCCTGTAATCGGAGCGCTCATTGTATTATATTTACGGATAAAGGAAATCAAGAAAGGAGAAGAATATGAAGCTTCTAACTATTAACTACATGCCAGGAGAAGAGATTGAGGCACTTGGAATCGTAAAGGGGACGATTGTCAGCTCAAAGCATATCGGGAAGGATATCGGCGCAGGATTTAAGACCATCGTCGGCGGAGAAATTGCAGGGTATACAGACATGCTCAATGAAGCAAGACAGATTGCAACAAAGAGAATGGTGGATGAAGCGGAAGCACTGGGAGCAGATGCCATAATAAATGTAAGATATGCAAGCTCACAGATCATGCAGTCAGCAGCAGAAGTTGTAGCATACGGAACAGCAGTAAAGATTAAGTAACATGGCAGTATTGACGAAGAAGGCCCTTGCAGGGGCCCTGAGAGAAAGATTAAAGACAACGGCTCTCGATAACATCAGGGTAAAGGATATAGCAGAAGATGTCGGTGTAAACCGCCAGACTTTCTATTACCATTTCGCAGACATCTATGCACTGGTTGCGTGGATGTTTGAGGAAGAGGCAAAGAAGATGATGAAGGAGAGTTTCAGGGAGCATAACATCAGCGAGATCATGAGAAGCGTAGTGCTGAGGCTCGAAGAGGAAAAGGTGATACTCAAGAACATATATGTATCCATAAACAGGCAGCTCCTTGACGATTATCTGAGAAAATGGGTCAGGCCGATTGTTGCTGTAGCAATCAGTGATGCAGCGGAAGGAAGCACCATTTCAGAGGAGGATCTCACATTCATCATCGATGTATATGAGACAGTGGTCATGGCTCTGGCCTTTGAGTTCATTGAGACTGACATGACTTTTGATTATGCGAACAAGCTTGAAAAGCTCAGCATCATCATGAACGGTGACATAGAAGAGACCATCAGACGGTTTGAAAAGTAAATATAACTTGACAATTTTTGTCTCGTGTCTAATTTTTTGACACGAGACATTTTTTGTGTATTGGGAAATCGTTTGGGCGGAGATATAATCCCATATGTATAAGGAGGATTAAAATGCAGAGATTCGCAGACAGCGTAGTAAAGCACAAGAAAATAATCGCAATAATCGCTCTTCTGCTGTTGATTCCGGCGGCGCTGGGATACTTCAATACGAGAGTAAACTACGACCTTCTGACATACCTTCCGGAGGATATGGAGACCGTTCAGGGGCAGGAAATCCTGCTCGATGATTTTGGAAAAGGCTCCTTTGCCCTCATCACCTTTGAAGGGATGGAAGATAAGGACATAGCAGAAATGAAGAAGCAGTTTGAAGCGCTTGAATATATTGAATCGGTCATCTGGTATGATACTGCAGCAGACATATCCATGCCAAGAGAGATGCTCCCGGATGACATCTATGACGTGTTCAATCATGAGGATGCCACGCTGATGGCAGCCTTCATGAATGTCACAATATCTTCCGATGAGGCCATACAGACCATAACAGACATGCGAGAGATTGCAAATGAGCATGTATATGTAGCCAGTCTTTCGGCTTTTGTTACAGACATTAAGGCCATAGGCGACCATGAGACGCCGCTGTATGCGGCCATAGCTACATTGCTGGCATGCCTTGTAATGTCGCTGTTCCTGGATTCATTCCTGATTCCATGGCTGTTCATTCTCAGCATAGGAATTGCAATCATCATAAATCTAGGATCCAATGTGGTATTTGGTGAAATATCATATATCACGCAGGCCATATGCGCAGTGCTTCAGCTGGGCGTAACCATGGATTATTCCATATTCTTATGGAACAGTTTCAAGGAGCATAAGGCATATATGGAAGATGACGGCGCGGCCATGAGCCAGGCGATACAGAAGACCCTGCTTTCCATTTCGGCTAGTTCCGTTACAACCATCGCAGGTTTCATATCCTTATGTTTCATGGGATTTACACTGGGACTTGACCTGGGAATTGTAATGGCCAAGGGCGTCATATTCGGCGTAATTACAGCGGTAACGGTTCTTCCGTCTTTCCTGCTCATCTGCATGAAGGGAATAGAAAAGACAAAGCACAGGCCGCTGATGTTCAAGACAGAAAAACCGGCAGAGTTCATTCTGAAACATAGAAGAATCATTGCAGCTCTGTACATCATCATACTTATCCCTGCACTGTTTGGCTATCTGAATACTGAGAAGTATTACGATCTCGACCAGTCGATTCCAAAGGATACCCCTTGCACTGTAGCCAATGAAAAACTGCAGGAGGACTTTGGAATGTATCAGACACATATGCTTTTATGCGATGCGGATATGCCGGCAAAGGAAGTACGCAGGATGACCGATGAGATCAAGGCCCTTGATGGAATCAATGCGGTGCTTGCGCAGAGAAATCTTCTTGGAAGTGCAGTCCCGGCAGACATGCTTCCCGGTGAACTGACAGGCACCTTCAGTGCCAACGGAAGGCAGCTCATCATCATAACGAGTGCATATAGAGTTGCGACGGATGAGATCAACAGGCAGATCGATGCAATCAATGAGATTCTTGATCAATATGATCAAGAAGGCATTCTGATCGGAGAAAGCGCATGTACGCAGAGCCTGATTGACATCACCAATCACGACTTCACAGTAGTAACGGCAATTTCCGTTCTGGCAGTGCTTCTCATCATAGCAATATCCCTCATGTCCGGGACCCTTCCGATTCTTCTGGTAGCGGTCATAGAACTGGCCATATTCATCAATCTTGGCATACCGTTCTTTACAGGAAGTGTCGTAGCATTCATCATGCCAATCTGTGTAAGTACCATTCAGCTGGGCTCTACGGTTGACTATGCGATACTCATGACGACAAGATACAAGAGTGAGCGCACGGGCGGAATGGAGAGATATGAAGCGGTAAAGACGGCACTGGCAACTTCGATGCCATCGATCATTGTAAGTGCGCTGGGATTCTTCGCTGCGACAATTGGTGTAGCAATCATATCGGATATTGACCTGGTAGGTTCGATGTGCGGGTTCATGGCAAGAGGAGCTCTCATCAGCATGACCCTTGTAATACTGGTTCTGCCGTCATTCTTTTACATGTTTGACGGAATCATATGCAGAACAACAAGAGGAATGAGAGTTCTAACAGGAAAGAAGGTGGCATAGTTGAAAGTTAAGAAAATATTGGCAGTACTGACCGCAATCACAGTAATGTTTACATTTACATGCGTTCCGGCGTTTGCAGAGACGACTCTGGAAAAAGAGGAAACGGTCTATGTTATAACGGATGCAGAAGGAACGACGGAAAAGACAACTGTCAGCGAACGACTGAAGACAGAAGAAAAAGGAGCAATTGCAGATCGGAGCAATCTGATGGATATCCGGAATGTGAAGGGTGATGAAACCTTCAAGCAGGATGGCGAATATCTGTCCTGGAAGGCAGAGGGTGAAGATATCTACTACCAGGGCACATCAGAAAAGGCGCTTCCGATAAAAATGAAGATTTCATACTACATGAATGGAATAGAGAAAACACCGGAAAGCATGGCAGGAAAGAGCGGCAAATTCAAGATCAGAGTGGAGTTTGAAGCTGTGGAAGGAGTTCCGTTTGCAGCAGTTTCCGTTCTTTCTCTGGATGGAAACAGATTCCGGAAGGTTACAGTAAACAGCGGTGAAATCATCAGTACGGGAGACAGCCTCTATGTGGCAGGGGTTGCACTTCCGGGAATGGATTCCCTACTATCAAAGTTTGATGCCGGGATTTCCTCATATATTGAAATAAAGGGAACGTGCCGGGATTTTGAGACCAGCGATATCTATACGGTTCTTACCAAAGACCTGATGGAAGGAATCGATACGGACAAGATTAATCTGGACAATCTGGAAGAAAGCCTGAACAGTCTGACAGACGCATCCGAGCAGCTGGTGGACGGTTCATCGAAACTGTCGGATGGTCTGAATGAATTGAATAGCAAGTATAAGGCAGCAGATAAGGGCATTAAGGCTTTTGCGGACGGAGCCGGAAAACTGGATGCAGGTCTGGAAGAATTAAAGAAAAAGATGCCGCAGCTTACAGCAGGCGGCAAGAAACTCAGCAATGGAGCTGCAACGATCAATGACGGCGTAAAGACCATGAAAGGGAAAATGCCGGAGATTCTTTCCGGCAGCAGCAAATTAAGTGCAGGCGCTAAGGACCTGGACGATGGTGTGAAAAAACTTCAGGGAAATCTTCCGGAACTTGTGGATGGCGGAAAGGATCTGGCAGCCGGAGCAAAGGAAATAGACCGCCAGGTAGGAATAATCAATGGAAAGATGCCGGAGCTGAAGCAAGGCACTGCCAAGGCGGAAGAAGGTGCAAAAAAACTGCAGGAATCCCTGAAGGGTACGCAGGATGCAATTGGTGACTTTAAAGAAGCAACCGATCCGTTAAAAGACCTGAATGCCGATGCTTTAAAGCAGCAGCTGGGCGGCCTGGCGCAGGGCATTTCCGATGTCAATAATGGACTTGGAACGCTCCAGAGCAAGGTTACTGCAGCAAATGAAACGGAAGAGGCGCTCATAGCGGCCTTAATAGACGTAAGAGATGGATATGAAGACAATGGGATTCCGACGGATGATCTGAATGATATCATTGACGGATTGTCAGCAGTAAATTCCGGTCATAAACAGGCGGCCGGAGAACTGGCTTCGGATGGAGACCTGCGGGGAGGTCTTTCAGAGATGAAGCAGGGCATTGGAAACATAGATGTATCAGGTCTTGCAGGTCTTCCACAGATTCCGGAAAAGCTGGGCGATCTTTATGAAGTCGTTGGAAAAGAGGCAGACGGTGCCAAGGATCTGTCGGATGGTCTTGGAGACCTGAAGAAAGGGGTCGGCAATCTGACCGATGGCCTAGGGACCCTTTCAGAGGATGGAACGGCACCGCTTGCAAAGGGTGCTTCTGATCTGAGCGAAGGTCTTGTGCTGCTTCAGGAGGGTGTAATGCCGCTGAAGACCGGAACCGGAACGCTGGCAATCGGTGCGAAGTCTCTTGACACCGGTTTGAACCAGCTGGCCTCCGGCGCAAAGGAACTTGCTGCCGGAACGCAGCAGCTTGCGGATGGAACCGGAACATTAAGCAAAAATCTTGTTACGCTGAAAAAAGGAACGAATACCCTTGCAGAGGGCAGCGGACAGATTGTAGACGGAGCGGTGGAACTGCAGAAAGGAAGCCGGAAGATTTCCAGCGGAATCGGGGAGCTTTCTGATGGCGGAGATGATCTGAGCGAAGGTCTTGGAAAATTCGATAAAGAAGGAATCCGCAGGCTGTCCGGTCTTTATGATGAATATGGAGAGGATACCATCAGCCAGATAGAAGGTCTTGTGAACCAGGCAAAGAGTTACGAAAGCTATGGCGGCAATGCAGAAAGTGAAACCGTAACACTGAAATTCATCGTAAAGAGTAAGGGCATATCCGTTGAAAAAGAAAAGAAATAATCAATTTGTTCTTCTCAACATATAATCAATTTGAAAAAGATACTGCAGCATCTCTGCTGCAGTATCTTTTTACAGATGGGCAAAAAGGGAGTATAATGGAAAAAAGGAGAGAGCAAATGATTAATTTTAGGTTATTATGGACGATTGTAAAAAGATGTCATCTGGAAAAGTTCATGCTGGGCTTTGTAGCAGCATTTTTTCTCGGGGCGCTGATAATTTTACAGACAGAAGCAGGAATCTCAACGTATGGCGATGCTTTATGGTATACCTTTGTGGCATGCACAACCATCGGCTTTGGAGATATTACAGCAGTAACCCATGCAGGACGGCTGGTTACGGTTTTCATTACCATCTATGAAATCCTGCTGGTTGCCATGATTTCCGGTGTAGTAGTTACGCATTATCTGGAGGTTGTCCATACACAGGAGAAACAGACGGCAACCCTGTTTCTGGACAAGGCGAAGCGTCTTACGGAATTAAGCATTGAAGAACTGGATGAAATCGAAGAGAAGGTCAGAAAGATGGTCAAATAAAAAAGCATCCACGCGTCAAACGCGTGGTTTTTCATATGCGGGTGAAACCCTATGCTACCAGCGACGCGTAAACACGTAAATACAGTCCACCACCTGCATGCACTTTAACTACTATTT